>QHXC01000345.1 GCA_003222815.1 Acidobacteriota bacterium
AGCTGTATCCCGACCGGAGCGGGTTCTGATAGAAGCCCAAGGCACCGAATCCGAACGCGCTGCTGTAGTACGGCCAGCGGCGGGACGGCAGGGTCCCAAACGACGTGACAACGATCGGGGCAATCGTCGTTGTTCGCGGTACTGCGGCTCCGACGATGGGGCGGCCGTCGCGGGGCCGCGCGCCGGCGCGGCCAGCACCCGAGGTCGAGACCGATCCGCCAGATCGTGTCGTGGCCGCGGCGTTGTGCGAAACGCCACCAGCGTGGCTGCTTCCCGCGTGTCCACCGCCAGAGCGCCCGCCGGAATGGCCGCCGCCCGAGTGCGAGCCGCCGGAATGGCCACCACTCGAGTGACCTCCACTTGAGTGTCCGCCACCACCGTGGCCGCCCGCCGCGTTCGCAAGAAGCCCATTCGGCCGCGAGAGGCTACAGGCAAGCGCGAGTGCGAGGCCAAGCGTCAGCGATTTCATCGGGACTCACCCTCGCTCTTAGTTTAATCCTCTAGCGGCCCTGGTCGTTGGCGCTTTCCGACCGTTCGTTGGAATCTCTCTCGTGAGCTGCGCGCCGCCCGGCGTGGCGAAGGACGGATGGCACCGGCTCGACGTGCGAATCAGGAACCGTAAGGCGACCGTAAAGGCCCGCCCTGGGCACCTCGCCCAAATGCCTTGACACGCGGGCAACGTCTTTACCTCCCGATAGCTTCGCCGCATCCCGACGCCGCTCCGGCGATCTGAAGGGTCTGTTTGCTAAAAATTCAAAACCTTGGTGCCACGCTGACGGTTTGGCGAGCTGAAAGAATATCCTGACGGGAAATCTTGGATTAAGCGGAGGATCTCGGTGTATAAGGAGGCCATCGGACCCATTGTTCGACGTCCCCGGTTCATCGCGTCGGTGGGCCAGCGTTTTTCGTGCGAAGGAGCCTCCATGTATCGCATGACATGTCTCGGCCTACGCGCCTCTCGACTAGCCGTTGCAATCATCCGGCATTCGTTGTCGGCCGACAGATCGTTTCCTTGGTGGGATGGAGGAGAAATCATGCGTGGACTCGCAGTCGTCGTGCTCGCCGGGCTGCTGGCGCTGACGTCGATCCCAGCCGCGGCCCAAGGTCAGTCTTCAGCCGTGCAGGGTCGTGTGCTCGACGAATCGGGAGGCGCGCTTCCCGGTGTCGTGGTCCTCGTCACGCACCAGGGCAGCGGGACGTTCCGGCAGGTTGTCAGCAATGCCGACGGCTCCTACTTCGTGACCGGCATCCTTCCCGGCCCGTATCGCATCACGGCCGACCTGACGGGGTTCAAGAAGTACGAACGGCCGGATGTGCTCCTCACGGTGGGAAACACCGCGACGCTCGACATCACGCTCGCGGTGGGCGGGCTCGAAGAGAGCATCACCGTGTCGGGGCAGGCGCCTCTCGTCGACGTCACGTCGAAGCAGATCGGCGCCAACATCGGTCAGGCGGAGCTCGGCGCGCTGCCGATCATGAACAAAGACTGGATGTACGCGGTCGGTCTGACGCCGGGCATCCAGGTCGCCTCGTCCACCGCCTCGTTCTCCTGTGAGTCGTTGATCGTCGGCGGCGGGAGCAACCGGAGCGGCAACTTTTCCATCGATGGCGGCGGGAACAACGACGACTATCTTGGCTCGTCGTGCGGCAGCCAGGTCCGCCCGGCGATCGAGTCGGTGCAGGAGTTCCAGGTGCTGACGAACCAGTACGACGCGGAGTTCGGCCGTGCGACGGGCGCGGTCATTAACGCCGTCACGAAACAGGGCACAAACCAATTCAGGGGCGTCGTGTTCGGCTACTTCACCAACTCGAAGATCACGGCCGCGGACTACTTCGCCCGGCAGTCCAACCTGGAAAAACCCAAGAGCAATTTGAAGCAATGGGGCGGCACGATCGGCGGACCGATCGTGCGAGACAAGGCACACTTCTTCTTTAGTCTGGAACGGATCACCGAGAGCCCGAACCGGTCTTTCGACTACGCGTCCCGGCCGGACTTGAACTTCTCGACCGTCGAGCACCGCGAGGCCTGGAATGGGATGATCCGCGTTGATCATCAGATCAACGCGAACAACACGTGGGCGTTCCGGTATTTGGGCGAGACCTCTCCGCAAATCCCGATCATTCAGACGCGGACGACGCAGGGAACGACTCGTGGGCCCGCGGGGACAGCATCATTCACGGACGAGACGGACCTGGACCAGACGATTGTTGCAACGCACACTACGGTGCTGGGCAACGCGCGTGTCAATACCATACGGGCGTCCGCGACGCTGGAGCACTGGTATCACGGGAGCACGTGCTGGCGCGGCCAGGGCGGCGAAAACGTCGCCGACCAGTCCAAATGCCCGCCCACGCTCTACCAGTTGACTTTCTTCACCCAGCAAAGTCCCGAGGCGGCGGGCCCGTGGGATCGCAACTACCAGCTCCAGGACGTCTACTCGTGGTTCGTACGGGACCACGAGTTCAAGGTTGGGACGACGTACCACTACACGATTCTCAGGAGAAACGTGCAGACCCACATGAACGGCGGCTTCTTCTTCAATACGGATCTGCCGTTCGATCGTGCGGATCCAAGGACGTACCCGGAACGATTCATATTCCGAGTCGGCGGTCCGTACAACCTCAACATGCACTCGCACACCATCGAAGCGTTCGGTCAGGATAAGTGGCGGATCAGTCCTCGCGCTACCCTCAGCCTCGGCGTGCGATACGACCTCGAGGTGACGCCCGTCGACGAGAGCGGCAACCCGCTGTTCAAGAGCGCCGGCGACTACCCGGTAGACAAGAACAACCTGTCGCCTCGATTCGGGTTCACCTACGGACTCGACTCGGCCGGCAAATCGGTGATGCGCGGCGGCTACGGGCTGTTCTACGGCAGGACGCTTCTAGGCACAGTTGAAAGTTTCTTCGCGAATCCAAAGTTCGGCAGGTCGTTCGAAGTGTTATTCCCACAGGATACTGCCGACCCCGGACCATCGAGGGGACAGTTCCCGACCGATCCGACTCTTATCAACGGACCGGTGATCAACAGCGCTTACATCAACGCGCTTTATCCCAGCGGAACCCTGCTCCGCAACACCGCCGACTTGACATTCGACACGCCAGGTCGCAAGCAGCCCTACACGCACCAGGTCACTGTCGGGTACGAGCGGCAGCTGGCCTCGACCATGTCCGTCTCCGCCGACTACGTCAGGATGGTTGGACGGGACATGTTCCTTCAGCGGAACCTGAACCCGATGATTCGCGCCAATACAAGCCGGACCGGCCCGATCACGCGCGTGGATGCGTTCGGTGTTCTTGGCGAGCCCTATGTCAGCAGGGTCTGGCTGGTGGAGAACACCGGTGAGAATCTATATGACGCGCTGAATCTTCAGATGGAAAAGCGGTTCTCCAGGTATTGGTCCGGGCGGGCATCCTACTCCTTGTCGTCCTCGCGCGGCACCGCCTCGGCGCAGGCCGACCGGAACCTCCTGCAGGTCGGGACCAATCTGAATCTCGACAAGCTCCGGGGGCCGGTGTCTGTCGACCGGCGCCACATTCTCGCCCTCAGTGGCCGCGTGGAGATTCCGAAGACGCACGGGATAAACTTGAGCGGTACAGTGCGGTACATGAGTGGCGCGCCGTTCACGATTCAAGACACGAACGTCGACGCGGATCGGAACGGCGAGGCGTTCGACCCGCTGCCGGCGGGAACATACAGCGGCACCGCACCGGGCGCGCTGCAGAATGTCAAATACAAGGGTGGCGTCGATGGCGCGTACGGTCCGAATTTCTTCCAGACGGATCTGCGGATCACCTATCGCCATCGCCTTCGTGAACAACGAACCCTCGACTTCGTCACCGAGATCTACAACCTGACAAACTACGCAAACTTCAACAATCCGAGCGGTGATCAGCGCATCAGCGCGTCGTTCCTCCGACCGATCAGTCTCCGCGGCGGCAGCGGCTTCCCGCGTCAGGCGCAGTTCGGGCTCCGGATGGGGTTCTGAGTTGAAAAATGGTGAAGCGAACAAAGTTATGCTGAATGCGAACGAGGCGTGGCCCGCGTTGCCCCTGAGTGCCTGGCGAGACACGTATGCGACGCTCCACATGTGGACGCAGGTGGTGGGGAAACTTTGTGTGGCCCTCACACCGCTCACCAATCATTTCTGGAACAGTGCGTTTCAGGTAACCTCCCGCGGCCTGGCGACGCCGGCCTTGACGTCTGGCGATCGCGCGCTGACGATCACGTTTGACTTCATCGATCATCAGCTCGTCGTGCAGTGTTCAGACGGGACCACGGAATTGATTTCGCTGCAACCGCGAACGGTGGCTGAGTTCTACAGTTTAGTCATGAATGCGATGCGGCGTCTCGGCATCGAGGTCCATATTTGGACGAAACCGGTTGAAGTTCCGGATCCTATCCGGTTTGAAGCGGACACTGTGCATCATTCCTATGAAGCCGCGTACGCCAATGCGTTCTGGCGAGCGCTGCTCTCCATGAAACCGGTGTTTGAGAATTTCAGGAGCCGTTTCTGTGGAAAGTGCAGTCCTGTGCATTTCTTCTGGGGAAGTTTCGATCTCGCTCTAACCCGCTTCTCAGGCCGCCGCGCCCCGGAGCGGCCGGGCGCCGACGCGATCACTCGCGAAGCGTATTCGCACGAAGTAATCAGTCATGGGTTTTGGCCGGGCAGCGGCGCCATTCAAGAAGCGGCGTTCTATGCCTACGCGGTGCCGGAGCCAGCAGGCTTCAAAGATGAGATTGTTCGTCCCGCAGCCGCGTTTTACAGTAAGGATCTTTCCATATTCATCTTGCCATACGAAGCCGTCCGAACCGCGGCGTCCCCACCGGCTGAATTGACCGCATTTCTCGAGAGCACGTATGACACGGCGGCTACTCTCGCGGGATGGAACCGCCTCGAGCTCGAGCGAAAGTGACCGTATTTACGGGGCCAGTGGCTCGACACGGATGATTGTGCCGCCGTGCTGGTCTCCCAGCCACAGGCTGGATAGATCTCCGGACTTCTGCACCTCCACGTGGCGAACGTTGGTTTCGTGCGGTAGTAGATACTCGGTGAATTCCCCAGTCTGGGTATTCAGCCGGACAGCAAAATCATTGTCCATTCCAGCCGTCCAGACATACGTCTTGTCATCGAACTGCGCGTCATAAGGACGCGTCCACGGCGTGGGAGCCTTCCACTCCGTGATCTTCCGCGTCTTCGGATCGAACATCGCCAAACCGTTGCCGTTAAATACACCACACCACAAGCGGTCTTGGGAGTCGATGTGTCCTCGCCGGCAACCCGCGCCTTTCGTGGGGAAGTCATACCAAACGGTTTCGAGAGTCTTGCCGTCCGTTATCCAAATCTTGTCGTTGTTCATCTGCATCCCGTACATGTTGTTCTTCGAGTCCGCAACAACGTCGTAGGCTAGAGCGGCAGGACTGCCGGACGGGTAGGTGACGCGAGTCCACGTGTTGGTCGCCAGGTCGACATGCCACGTGCCGCCCGCCTTCCCGGTAGCGAAGGCGACATTGGCCCATAGCTTGCCATCCACATGCTGGAACGCGGGGTCAATCATCGTCAGATGGCCATCCCCAAAATCCGACTCCGGTATTGGGGGCTTGAACGTCTCCATTTTTTCTGTCTTGGTGTCGAACCGAACGATCTGCATCTGCGACATGTTGCCGAAGTAAATCCGCCCTTCCTTATCCAGATCGATCTGGAGACCGCCCTGAGCGATCTGGCCCAACCGGTTTTGTGGAACGCGGTACTCCACCACTTTGCCGGTTTTGGGATCGAGTTTCCCAATAAACTGGGAATTAAAATCCGAGTACCAAACGTTGCCTTGCTCATCAAACGCCTCGTCATGCGGCGATGCATCCGGTCGCGGCAAGTCGTAGGTCGTGTAGATCACCTGGGTCGCCTTGCCTTTGGGCCGCGGCAATGTCTTCAACGGGAATTCAAAAGTGTCGGCGGCACTCAGGTTAATCGAGCTGAGGTATTTACCAAAAGCGACTTGTCCGGCCGTCGGCGGGCGTGCGGGCCCCTCGGCAGGACGCATCCAGGGATGCATGGGCGAAGAGTTGTTCGTATGCATGGCCATCCGTTGGATCACTTGGGCCATCTCATCGGCGCTGAAACGAGAGAACAGGACTCGCTGCAGCGTGTGGCAATTGACGCAACCCCCGAGCAACCTCTGTTCCGGGCTTCCCGGCACGCTTATGAGCCACTCCGCATTGGAGAGTTGCATGGCGAGTTTCGAGGCGCTTGTTACCTTGTTGAGTTGCAAATCCATCTGGGCCGGTTGCTGCGCCGTCACGTTCACCGAAGTCTTCGGCAGCTCATATCCTACGGCCCGTATGCTAATCGCGTAATTTCCTGGTTCCAGTCTCTCGCGCGGAAAGCTGTACTGGCCCTGGGCGTTGCTCACCACCCAGGTGGTGATGGTGGAGCCCACCTTCTTTGCACCGACGATCACACCCTCCATCGCGCCTTCCGCTTGGGAGGTCACCTTACCTGTCAACGGTGAAGCAGACGGGGTTTCTGCCATCATCAGCCCGGCGAAGGCCAGGCCCAATAAGGTCGTGCCCACTGTGGTCAGTGGAAGAAGTCTCGCTCTACTCATGGCCAATCTCCCTTACAAATCGTCTCAAATCGAGGTTTCCGGTGCTCTTTAGGATGCGCCTTCCAGTGTGTTCTGGCAACGCTTTTCACTACCGGGTAGTGGGTCAGTTTGAATTTGTCAGGAATTTTTGGCGAGTGCTGCAACCATGAGGACAAATACCGGGCTTGCGGGTGAACTCCTTTGGAAAAAGACCGAGGGTGCTCGCAATGGTATTGTTCTCGTGGCGATCAACGCCTGTTTG
>QHXC01000346.1 GCA_003222815.1 Acidobacteriota bacterium
TCAGCACCTTCACAATGCAATAGACAAGCACCGCCTTGACATGACGCACCTGACCGAGCGCCTGGGTTCGCCTCAAACTCTGGTTTGCTCGAAAGACCGCCGCACCTTCGACCGGCGCATGAAGCAGTACGGACATGAGATCGCTGCCATGCGCGCGCTCGTCGGACTGGCGCCCAAGTCCGCCGCTGCTGCCGCCCTGTCTGCGAGAATGATGGCGGCCGTGAAACTGGCTGCTGAGGAAAGATCGACATCCAAGTACAATGGAAACAGTTTGAGGGCTTATGCGAGTTAATCTTCCTGATTCTCTAAAAGATTTCGTTGACGAGCAGGTGAATTCGGGCCGGTACGCGGACGCTGACGCCTTCGTTGCCGAATTGCTGAAAACCGAAGCGGGGATCTTCGAGCGGATTAAGCGCGGCGATGCGCTCCCATTCGACGAGCATTTCGATCGACGCCTGGAAGTGCTCCTTGATGAAGCCGAAAAAAGCGGCGATCACGTGACCGCCTCCAAAGAAGACTTCGATGCAATGGAGCGTGAGGCTCTTGAATTGATCCGCAAGAAACCGAAAACTTCCTGAACGATGGCACGCGCCGTTCAACGCCCCGCCGCTCGGCGGGACTTCATCATTCACTACGTTTACCTCGCTGAAAATGCCGGTCTGGATGTAGCAAAGCGATTTCGCCAGGCTGTTGAATCGGCCTATGCCCAACTGGCCGAAAGGCCAGGCATGGGCGCGCCCGCAAAAGGGCGCCAACGAAAACATGCCGGAATTCGCATTTGGCGAGTCCACGAATTCGAAGAATATCTCATCGCCTACAGACCACGCCGGGGAGGCGTGGGCATTGAACGGCTCATCCACGCTAAACAGGACTATCGGCGGATTCTCAAATAGCTTCGCGTCATTCCGCTGATTAAGAACAAAAGCGTCATTCCAATGGGCAGACATAGGGGATCGCGAGACGGTCCAGCCATTCGTTCAAAGCGCCTCACCGCTTGGGTTCGATAAGAACCGACGTCCCCGACGACGAAACACCGTCGCTCACCGCTACGGGCGCACGGTCCCCCCACGAATCGCTCAAGCGACGATGCGAAGTAACTTCTTCCGTACATGATCGGAGGTCTTACCGATGCGCACAATTTGGCGGTGAGAGCGGGGTTCGTACGCGAGAACTCAAGGACGATTCAACGAATCCAGAAACAGCCGAACGCGAAGCTGATCAATCGGATAGTGCAATCGGTGGCCTACATATTTGGTCACAACGCCACCGCAAGTCATTGATAGGGAAGTGCCGGAGGGGGGACTTGAACTTTCAAGCCCTCCATGAATCCGTAACTTACAGACTCTATGAACGCATAGAATGCTTAGAACGCATAAAACGCATACAGCACACACACTCGGCACACACAAGTTCGAGGTGGCTGAGAACGTATCATCGCGAACCGATTTATCGTCGATTGACGAACAATCGACACTGGCGAGTGATAGATCACGATCTCGCCTGATTAGCCGTGAATTGGTGAGGACGCCAGTTTCACCGACGCAGGGGGGTCAAAGCCATACTGAATGCGATCGACACCAGTTGTCAATGCGTCCCCGATCGAAGAGTTATTCGAGGTGCTTCGCCATCACCGGTATGAACGCCACCCCCGCACAACAGAGTAGCGAGTAGGATGATGATTTTCATTTCGCGATTGCGCGCGGAGTGACGTCGGCGTTAGTCAAGCCGAGCGCCCATTTGATCGCTTCGAAGTACATGCGGTAGACGTCCGGATTGTCCCAGGTCTTGGCATCATGTCCAAGCGAAGAGTAGAACACGCGCCCTTTGCCGTACATCCTCGCCCAGGCCAGCGGAAAGTCGCCATTCGTAATTCGCACGGTCGGATTTCGGGGAAGCTTTGACATATCAAGGCGCAAGAGCACCCGGCTTTTGTCGCGTGAGAATCCCCTCGTCTGATAGAACTCATCCGTAAACGCGAAGACCGGCGGGAAATGCCGCGTCGCCGGAAACTCCGAATCCTCGGTGATGACCGGCGCAGTTGTCACGCCCCAGGGATGATCGTCATACTGCCCTCCGATCATATCTGCGAACTCCGGCCACGATATGAATGCAGTGGTTGCGGTATGTGCAGCGACGAAGCCTTTGCCCTCATCTCTGACGAATGAAAGGAGCTCCGCCTTCTGTTGAGCGGTCAGGTCGATCTCACGATGGCCAAGGAAAAAAATGGCATCCACATTCGCCAGGCTCGGACCGCCACTGGCCGGCTGCCCATTGGTCATCTGCGGTGTCTTGGAAATGATGGCCGAGTCCGTCCTGATATACGTGTCATACACGCCGGACTCGTAACCCAACCGTTCCATGACCGCCAACGCGTGTGAAACAGAGTCATGCTGTCCGATCCCATTACGCGTATCCGCCCAGGCGAGGACGACTTTTCTATTGGTCGCGTAGTTCGCTTTCCTAGAAAACATATTTCAAAGCAAATTGCATAATACGCGGATCCTGTGCGGATAGAATCTTACCGAAGTTCGCATTATTCAGCGCGGTCACGGGCGCATTCGCATTCAACCGGTTCGGGACGTTGAACACTTCCCAGCGGAACTGAATGTTTTGGCCTTCGAGCACACGGAAGGTGCGCGACAGACCGGTGTCAATCTGTAGGCTGCTTGGATTGAGAATCGTAAATGCGCCGAGCGGGCTGTACGTTCCTGGGGCAGGCGAAGCGAAGGCTGCGCGATTGAGGTAATGATCCACTGTTCGATTTGGATCGTACGGGTTGGCCAACAGTTGAACTCCGCGCTGATTACCGATTCCGGTCAGTGCATTGTCTGCACCAGTGGTTACTGTCGAGTAATTCCCGCTTTGCTGCCTCACGATGCCCGAGAGCTGCCAGTTCGAAGCAATCAGCCTCAGCGCGCCATTTGCAAATTGCGGCGTGCTGGCCACGAATGAAACATTGACGAGGTGCCGGCGGTCGGAATCGCAATTCGCGCGATCCGCGCGGCGATTGTTCGGATTCACATAAGTCGGCCCGGTAATCTCGGTCGTTGCCGGATCGCTGATGCAATGTGACAACGTGTAATTCGCCAGCAGGCTGAAATTATTCGCCAACCGGCGTTGCGCCGCGAGCAGCATGCCGTTGTAGCTCGATGTGCCGCCGTCATCTATCTGCCCGATTGTTCCGTAATACTGTCCCTCGGCTGGATTCACCAGGTAGAGCACGCGGCGTTGATTCGTGTTGCTGAGTGTCGCTGTCGCACTGTAGACCGCTGGATTGACTTCGCGCCCTGTCCACAGGTGCGTGGATTTGTTGCCGAGATAGCTGGCTGAGAACAGCCATTCACCAACCTGTCGCTGCACGCTCAGGTTCCATTGCTGCAAATAGGTCGGTTTGATGTCGAGTGGCGCGTTGACGTAAACGCCTGCCAATGGGAAGAAACTGTCCGCTGAGATTTTGGCCAGTCCCGGGAAGGGATTGCCACCGGCGTAGGTTTGATAGGGATTCGCCAATCCGCCCGCCGGATTCGACAGCGTGATCTGCGCGCCCCAGGGCGGATTGTTCGCAAAGCGCGTGTTGAAGAACAAATGCGGCGCGTCATAGAAAATGCCATAGGATGCGCGCACCGTCATCTTGCCGTCGCCGTTCGGATCGAACACAAGTCCCACACGAGGAGCGACTTGGGCTTTATGAGCGAATGTTGTTGATTTGCCCGGGTAATCCGCATCGCCTGGGAAGGTCAACCCCACAGGCGCGTTTTTATAAACAGCGCTCCTGATGCCCGCGACAAAAGCCGGCTGGTCGAAGTGGCTGACCCAGCCGAATGGATGCTGCATCGGCAGGTAAGGTTCCCAGCGGACACCACTGTTGAGTGTCAGCCGCCTCGTGAGTTTCCAGGAATCCTGTAAGTAGAGGCCGATGTAATTCTGCCGCTGATTGTCAAAGATTGGATTACCTTGCACGAAACCGCCGCTCAGAATGCCTGCCATAAAGTCCGCGAGCGGCAACCCCGTCACCTGGCCGTTGAACGTGAATTGCCCATTGGTCGGACGGTTGTTTGAAGTGTTGATGTTATTGTGAATGAAATTCACGCCGAGGGCGAGCTGGTGCGCGCCCCGAATCAGGTCTACGTCTTCTGCGAGCTGATAATTGGTCGAATTGAAATAGCCAGGATTGGTCGCGCCCGCGCCAATGGCGAAACCGTTGCCCGTCACCGAGACGCCCGTGAAGCCCTTAAGCAGGCTATAAACCTGAATCCCTAGATCCGCAGGCGAAAAGTACGGATCAACCACGCGATTGTTGCGCGTGCGGTTGACGGTCGCGTGCGTCGATAAAATCGTGTCCGCGCTCAGCAGGTATGTGTCACCGAGCACAAAAGAATGCGCGCGATTGAATTGTCCCACACGACTCATCTCCAACACGTTCACACCGTCGAACGGATTGGGACTGGCATAATCGGCAAAGAAATAACGGCCGAACAAGCTGTGCTTTTCGGTGAACGAGTAATCCATTTTGCCAATCGCCTGATGCTCGTTGTTGTTCGCCAGGATGCCGTACTGCAGCCTGCCGCACGGGTCTGCTGGCGTTGGCACGTATTTCAGGAAGTTCAGCGCCTGCGGGCTGATATTTGACGGAGTGAGCTGGTTATTGACGAAAGGCGCGGCCAGCGTGATCTGCCGTCCACCATTGCAGGCTGGCGAAGCGAAACCAGTGAAATCTCCCGCGCGCATTGCCGCCGTCGGCGCATAACTAATGGTTGTACCCGGATTCGATTTCTCGATCTTGCCTTGATAACCCCCGAAGAAAAACAGCTTGTTCGTTTTGATGGGGCCGCCCAGTGTCCCGCCGAACTGGTTGCGTTTCAGACTATCGCGCTCGGTCGCGAAGAAGTTTCGCGCGTTGAATTTATAGTTGCGCACGAATTCGAACAAGTCGCCGTGAAATTTGTTCGTGCCGGATTTAGTGACAATGTTGACAGCTGACGCGGCGTGGTGGCCGTAACGCGCGGGCAGCGCGCTGGTCTCGGCCTTGAATTCCTGCAAGGCGTCCGGGAACGGCATCGGCAGGTTCAGGTTATTGAACGGATCGTTGTGGGTGCCACCGTCCATCAGGTACGTCATCCCGGTCGCCAAGCCTCCGGCTACCGAGATCGTGACGGTCGGATAGTTCTTGTTCGTATTCAAATCTCCGGCCGGAGCCGCTGTCGCCGCGCCGGAAAGAAAAATCAGTTCCGTCGCCACCCGGCCGTTGAGCGGTAACTCGACGACCCTCTGCTGATCGATCACCTGCCCCACACCGGTGCTGTGCGTTTCGACCATCGCAACGTCGGCCTGCACCTCGAGCGTTTGCGATACCTGGCCGATTTGAAGAACAACGTTAATGACCGGATTGCTGTTCACCCGCAAAACAATTCCGGTCTGAACGTATGTCGAAAACCCTGGAAGGCTCGCCTCAAAACGGTAAGGACCGACCGCCAGATTGGGCAAGGTGTACGAGCCTGTCTCATCGGTAACCGTCGCGCGGTTTACGCCCGTGTCGGTCTGTACGACTTTAATTTCAACACCGGGAAGGATCGCTCCCGACGGGTCCTTGACTGTTCCTGAGATTTGCGAAACCGAAACCGTTTGCGCCCATGTCGGCGCCCAGAGGACAAAAGCGCAGATGATGATGCCGAGTACACTCTTCATGATTTTCCCCTTGTTCGCTCCCTAACGTGTGCGTATGTTAGTGAGCTCACGGATGGGATCTCAATGATGTAACGGTAACAGGAGGGTTACTTCAATCAGGCTGCGGTTCGGCGGCACGCCGATTCGAAAAGCGCATCTGGTGGCCGTTGCGAAACAGGCAGGCGTGGACGCACAAAAAGCGTCAAGCGAGAAACCGCGTCAAAGCTCTGTGTTCTTTCTCCGAATGTGCCACGCGGGATCGCTGCAAAGGTCGCAATTTCTCCCTTTGAACATCTTTGCGGCTTCAGCGTCTGCGCGAGTCTGCCATTCGAGCCACCTCACGGTGATCATACCCAGCTCACCGCCGTTTGCAGCGCCGAACGTGCCGATATGCTCGAGTTCGTCTCGCCAACCATAGAACACCGGAACATTTTTCATGCGTTCGAAGGTGCTCTTGGCATTACCATACGCCACATCCAACTCTTCCGTACCGGAGATGATCAAAACTGGCACCTTGATGTTGTCGAGCATCGTGGCTTCGCTGTTACGCGCCAGTCCCACTCCGCTGAACCAGATCCCCAACGCGGACACACGCGAGTCTTGCGAAGCTTCCTGAATTGCCAGACCACCGCCACACGAATGTCCCATGACGACAATATGCGCGAGGTCGAGCTTGTTACTGAATTTACCGGAACCCTCGCGGTTCTGCGCAACAGCCCAATCGACGGCTTGTTTCAAGAGAGCCGTCGTGACGCGCGGTTCCAAGTCGGCGTTGGGCGCCGTTGCAGGAACCGGCGCCGGAGTACCGCGACGTCGCACCGGCGGATTTTCCTGCGGCCCGACTTCAAGTTCGACCGGCCCTATCGGGCCGCCTGCAATCACAAGATATCCATGCGAGGCGATCTCGGTAAGGTATTGGCGATATCGATTTCCGGCATAGAGACACGATCCGTTCGCCCACACGACAACCGGCAGCTTCTTCGCACCGAGCTTTGTAGGATCCGCCGGGTAGTATGCGACGTGTGCTGAGAGTCCCTTCTCTTCGGACATGACGGCTTTATACGGGCCGGTGCCAAGCGGAACGTCGGGTTTGTGATACGCGGGGACGCCGAACGGCAACGGCTTACCCCTGCTATCCAGCAACGGCGTCCTCGCGGGCCTCTGAGCAAGCCCGATCACTGCCGCCACAACAATCATCATCACAATCATCAACACACGTCTGCCGCTCATAACTGCTCCAAAAAAGTTATTGGTTCGTTGTGGTCACGGAACGGCTCAAGGGGAATCCCCAGACTTCGATCCAATCCACGCGCGAGGCCGCCGCGCCCGACGGCGCGTCTGCCACATCGCCACCGGTCATCAAGTCGGTGTAACCGATCTCGTCCACTTTGCTCAGATCGAGATTGTACGCCGGACCCGTTTCGACGACAGCATTGATGTCGAGCGTCAGCCAGGTCAGTTCCCGTGGGGTGAACTCGCGTTCGCGCCAATCCGTCATTGGCCCGTCCGCCTGCTCGCTGATGTACCATTTTCCATCAGCGGTTTTGATGATGATGTGCAGAGCGCGCAGGCCGCTATTATTCGCGCGCCACTTGATCTTCGCGACAGTTCGCAAATCGACATACGAATCTTTATGCCTGAGGGTGACCGCCCAATTGCCTTTAGCCGGCCCGCTGAACGTGTACTTCGGATCGTCAGACGGAAATGTGTGATGGCTCCGCCGAATGCCCGCCTTACCGGGTCCCCAGGTGCTTAAAATCACGTTGGGATTCGTGATGCTTCTCTGCGTGATCGGCGTTTCGTTGGGAATATCTGCATCGAAGGTCTCACGAAAGAACAACGGCGGCCTCACTGTGTAGTCGCAACAGAACGGCCGCGAGTTGCCCACCGGCGCTACCGGCACACGGTCTCCCGCATTGAATCGTCCTTGTCCCCGTTGCCCCTGGGTGGTTTGCGCTGCAACGATGACTGGTGCTGCGATCAGCAGCACGAAAACAAATCTTGTCGACATTTTCATAGACACCTCATCGAGCACGTCCGGCATATTTCGCCAGCTCGGTCATTGGAAAAACGCGGCCGTGGAGTCCGATGCCCAAATCGATATCGAGTTTAAGTCGCATGATGTTGTCATACAAACTTGCAGTAAACGGACTGGGCGGATCCAGCACCGCGTTCGGATAATCGGGGTTGTAGATGCAGCCTTCAACCATGAATTTTTCTTCCGGCAAATAGGCAATGTAGTTTCCGGACGAGTGTTCCAGGTTCTGCATCAAGTGAAGCTCTATCGAGCGATCGCCATCCGTGATGACGTACTTCGCGTCGCCGGGTATGAATTCGGCTTTCTTGCCGGACTTCGCAAGCGTGTCGGGATTGATTGTGCGCGGATTGGAAAAGGCTTCCTCGAAGAACGGGATATTGCTCCTGTGCGTGACAATCGGAATGTCTTCGACAGCGAAACGTCTCAGGCCGCCGATGTGATCGAAATGCGGGTGCGTATTGATGACGTACCGGAGCCGCTTGTTCGGAAACAAATGTTTCGTCACCGCGAGTAGTTCTTCCGCTCTGGCTTCACTGGTCGGCGCCTCGATCATGACAAGGAAGTCCTTAAACTCTACCAGCACGCTGTGATGCGGTGAGCCTGAGGTCGGATCCGTCATGTACCAGACGCCTTCGGAAAGCCGCACTGGCACTGCGGTCCCCTGTTTCAACTGCGGCGAACCAGGGGCTCCCGGATCCCACCATCGATTGACGGCGCCTCGCTGACCCTGTGTCGGCCTGATATCGGCCGGCACGTTGGGCCGCACATCTTTTACGGTCAGTTCAAAAACGGGAACCTTCCACTGGCTCGTCGTTAGTCTCGTGGGAAACTTCACTCCGCTGTAGTCTTTGTAATCGGAGAAACTGTATTCGACGAGCACGTCGCCGAGAACATTGTTGTCGACCCAGGTTCGAATCTTCTCCAGAGTTCCCTCGCTAGTGAAGTACCCAATGACCTTGTCTTTGCCGTCAGTGGAAATCGTCACTGCGTCATACTTCTTGCCCTCGATCGTGTCGGATTTAACCGACGCGCTTCCGGCCTTCAGTGCCTCCTTAATGAAACCGTGTGGAGTGAATAGAACTTGTCTGGGCCCCAGCACCTGCAGTGAGTGGGCCTCGTCCCTCAAGGGTTGTTCGGCGCCTCCACGTAATGGATTCTCGCCTTCCACGCGGATACTCTCTTCACGAATCGCTGCCGTTTCGTAGTTAATCAGCCGAGTGTAGCTGGTGTAATTAAATCGCGGTCCTCGTTCATAAGGAGTCGCAGCCTGGCCAAACGTGTACATCGCGCCGGTTCCCGAGTACTCAAGTGATTTGAGATTCGCTGTACCCATAATGCGAGCGGCTTTCTCCAAAACGGATCTGGCATCCTGCAACTGGAGTAAGAACAACGACGCTGTTATGACGCGTAACAACATTCCTGCGCTCCTAAAAGATATACTTCAGCGCGAACTGCATGATCCTTGGATCACGCGCCGATGTGATCTGACCAAAAGTCGGACTGTTTATTGTCCCGTTAGGATTTCCGAACCGCGTATGGTTCAGGACGTTAAATGCCTCCCACCGGAAATCG
>QHXC01000347.1 GCA_003222815.1 Acidobacteriota bacterium
ATTGGGAATCCGGCGTTGCTGATTGCTGATCTCCGTGACTTGGTTAGCCAAGTATATGGATCGACCACGCCGCGTTCGCTAAAAAACGCGCGAACGGCACTCCTCCTAATCTAGACCTAATCTAGGAGGGGAATTTTTTTGGCGCAACCTCGACTCCATAATTAGAACCTCAACCGCAGCGTCGTCTGCACGCTGCGCATTGGATCGACACTGCTTGGCAGCCCAAATTGAGCACTGGTCAGCGTGGTGTTCCACGCTTTAAATGTCACGTGGTTCAGCACATTTGTTGCGTCCACGCGCACATCAATGTTGTACCGGTCGCGCCACGGAAAAGTGCGGCCCAGCGACGCGTTCAGGCCCAACGGCGAAGGGCCCGTAATCGAGTTGCGTCGTGCATTTCCCCACTGCCCTGCTGCCGGCGCGCGGAACGCTGCGGGATTCAAGAACAGTCCCTGAGGTGCCGCCTTGATGGACGCGCCAGTGACATCGGGCCTCAGATTTCCCGTCACTCCAGTTCCCCGTACGGCAGCAAAGTAAATCGGTGTCTGCGGAAGCCCGCTACCGACGTTGAGTTGCGACGCTACAGTCCACTCCTTGAACAGCGCGCCTTTCCAGCCGCCGAGCAGCGCACCGCCGCGCACGCCTACACCGGTTGTGTACTGCGTTTGCACGCTGAATTGATGCCGTTGATCGAAACTCGAAGGCGCTCGCTCGGCGCTAAGATCGAGCCAGTTTTGCGCGATCGCGGGTCCACCTTGATTCGCCGTCACAATTCCACCGGCCATCAGCGGCGCGTTATCGAACGCCTTGGAATAGGTGTACTGGGTAGTCGCCGTAAAGCCGCCTCGCAGCCTGCGCCGCAGTTGGAATTGGCCGGCGTTGCGCGTGGAATTTCCATTGGATGACAGGTAGACGTATCCGGAGGGACTGACTGCTCCAGCAGGAAAGGTATTGGGCACAAACTCCTGCGGCAATCGAGTTCCTTTCGATCCCAGGTACATGGCCGTCATCTGTAGCGCCGCCGGCAGATCGCGCTGGATCGAGAGCTGCCAGCTCTGCACGTAGCCCACCCGGAAATTCGGATCGACGGCAAATGTGTTCGGCGTCACGCCTTGCGACACGACGAACCCATTCGCCAGCGTCAGGGGATTCGCCGGAGTGTTCTGCACGCTGAGGCTCTTCGACAGCGGAGCCTGTTGCGCCATCTGATTGGCGATGGCTTGATATACACTCGTGTTTCGGTAGACGCCATAACCGCCGCGAACAATCAACGACGATGCGGCGATGGGCCTCCACGCGAAGGAGACACGCGGCTGAATCCCGAATCGATCTGGATGAACAAGACGGTTACCAACGACGGGCGCGACCGAAACAAAAGCGGGACCGATATCCAAATTCACAAGCCGGCCCTGCAATTCGCGGATCGGGGTCTCATACTCCCAGCGAATTCCCGCATTGATGGTGAGCGCGCCATTCATCCGCCAATCGTCGCTAATGAACGCGTCATAGAACTTTTGACGGAAGTATTTGTCCGCGTTGCCGAATGCGATCGAGCTGGTATCGGGAGTTCCCAATAGGAAATCAGCAAAATCAGAGACCGCCGACGCGCCGGTAAATGTGAACGTTCCGCGCGGATCTTGCTGCGATAAGACATTGAGCTGCTGCCGGCGCATATCGGCGCCGAACGTAATGTTGTGGCGGCCGCGGTTCCAAAAGCTGCTATAAGAGACCGTGTTGTTCTGCGTGCGATTGAAGGCGTATTGCGCGTCGGTCAACGAGGAAATGCCGCTCGAGAAGATGAGGCTTGGGGGTCCCCAATATGGCGCCTCTGGATTGTTCCCCCTGATGCCGGCGCTGCCCGAAACGTTGATACGATTTGCGAAGTACGGCGTGATGCGCGTCGCCTGACGGTTGAATTGGTACCGGAAGGTCGCAGAGAACCGCTGCGACCGCCGCGTTGTCCATTGGGCAGCGGCCGAGATGCCGAACGTTTGTGTCGTGTCGAGAAAGTTGAACAGATTGGCGTTGTCGCTGCGCGTACTCTGCAGATCGAGGTTTCCGGAAATCTGATTTCTTGGATTAAAGGACTTGTTCAGGCGGCCCTGTACGCTGTCCTGATGCGTGCCATCGACTATCGGTATCTGATAGTTGTACCGCGCGGTGTCATTAAAGTTCGGCAGTGGAAACAAGTTCAGCAGAGCTCGAGCCTGCGGGCTAATGCGGCCTGGCGGGATTCCATTGCCGGCAAATGGCAAAGCTGTCAGCGGGTCGATCACCTGCACAGGCTGCCCGAACGGATCCACCGTTTGGGAAAAGTCGCCCAAACGTTCCGCGGGCGTCGGCATGCGGCCGGAAACGGTGTTGGCGTTGCGGTTTTGCATCCGCTGATAGCCAAGGTAAAACGTCGGAGCATTATTTTGGATCAGATGTGGAATCTTCAGCGGGCCGCCAACATTGAATGAGCCGGTGAAATGGTTGTATGACGGCTTCGGCGTGTTCTGCCCGGTCAACGAGTACGACCGCGCATCGAGAGCCGAATTATCGATAACGATTCCTGCGCTGCCGGTATATAGAGGCCGCCCGCCTCGTCGGTTATTTCCAAATGCCGCAAACTGAGCAAAAGGCGAAGCGGCGCCATTATTCACGGTGCCATTGATCAGGAATCCATCTGCGGCTCGCTGATTGAGATCTTCCCGGCTCAGGTTTGCGAAGGCACTAGACTGAGGAAGTGTATCATTCGCCGCCGGCGCCGAATTGTCGCTATCGGATGCATTGACTTCCGTTCGCTGAAACCCGGCTTGCGGCCTGGGCTGTGCTGCGGCTGCTTTTGTGTTCGACGATGCCGCAGGCGCAGGTGCGGGATCCCCGGCTGCAGCATGCACGGTCTCCGCATGAATCTCTTCGATCGGAAGCATCTTCATTTCAAATTCAGCCGCCGCCGCATTCACTTCTTGGCTGATTGTGGAGAATCCCAACATTTCCACCCGAATCGTGAATGGTCCCTCCGCCAATTCCGGAAATGAGTAGACGCCCTGTTGGTCGGTAATCGCGATGAACTTTTTGTCGCCCTGTTCGGCCGTGACCGTCGCACCTGGAACCGGAAACCCAGCAAACATGACTTGGCCGTGGTGTTCGATTAGCAGCAAGAGGATGTACAAGACCACTATCATGATTCGCGAGTGCCGCGCATTTCAAGAAGACCAATTTCGAAGGTATGCACTCTAGGGGCTATGACAACCCGCATTTTCTACGTGCCCAGCGCCTCAATTTTCCGTCGGCTTTTGAACGCTATCGATCACCAGCACTTCAACGGGTCCTTTCGTCGATTCCAATCGCAACCCGAGTTGCTCTTGAACTGCCGTAAAGATCGAAGCTCCGGAAACGTCGGCAGGTGGCGGAGGCGGTTCCGGGCCGCCGGGTACGACAGGGCCTTGCCCCAGTTCTGGAGTCCATTGCAGCTTGATGTCGTAAAGGCCCTTAAGCTCGGTCTTGTCGATGACCGGCCGGCCCAACTGCTGGGCCAGTGTCTGTATGAAATTCGCGAGTGGCACTCCGTTGGCCTCGAGATCACCTCTTCCCATTCTCATGCTGCCGCGGGGCATGGGTCCGCCTCGCTGCGGCGGAGGCGGTGGCGGAGCCCCTCGCTCGGGAGGCCGAAACGGACTTTGATCTTCCGATAACTTAATTTTGGGTCCGCCCTTCGCGGCGACCAGTTCATACACCGGCAGTTCTTTGGTCTCGCGATGCATCTTTAGCTGAAACCGCTCTTCGATCAGCGATTGCACCATCAGCGACAGCGGGTCGGGAACATTCGGATCAGGCGGCCCTGTCGGCGGAGGGATACTGCCTTCCTCCGCCTTGCCCTCAATATTCCATCGATCCGTCGTGATCCAATTGGGCCCGCCGGAGATCTGGAAATCCCGAACGCGATAGGCAAAGCCCATCAGCATCTTCAATGAAACACCGGTTGACACGAACCGGCCACCAGGCTGTCTCATGATCGCGACGCGATTATCACCTGACGCGTTAGGTTTAACCGTTGCAACTTCAAATGACGGTTTTGCCCGACCGGGTCCTTGCGAAAAGATGGGAATCGCGACAATCATTACTCCCAGAGAAATCAGCGGCAACGTTTTTTGTGGTTTCATTGTTCCTCAATTCTCCGAATGCTTCTGCACGTTCTCGATGACGCAATCGTATCCGGACGAAGCTGCGACTGATGCGATCCCAAGGATGATCGATACCGCCGGTGTCACGGCTTCCCTCCATGGCGTTAGACACCGCAACTGCACTTTCCGTTGACCGGAATAAGCCGCTCGTGAGCGGCACGCCGGTCACAAGCGACTTATTTCGCCTGGCGCGACTTCTTATTCCGACCGTCCGCCCATCCGGCGGCTTCTCAGAGCGCAAACGTGGCGACAAGGAACAAGAGCACAACGATCCAATAGCACGACGTTGTCTTCACTCGGCGCATAGAACCTCCTCTAGAAAGAGCCCCAAATGTTTTGTCGAAGGATTCGAGTTTGTGAAGCATACAACAAGAGTCTCTGGACAGAGCGACCATGTTGGGAATATTCCGCGTTCCCGGAAGCCCGGAGAAGGGTGATTCTTCAGGCCAGGTGCAGCGGCGGAACGCCTTCTAGCCTTTCGCCTTGACTAAAATGCGCAATGTTGGTATCGGAAGTGACTGCATTCGGGATCAAGAACTACGAACTTACCGGGGAGATAATGACATGCGTATTCGGCTTTACCTGCTTTCGCTTTCCGTATTGGTCACCCTTTCTTTCGCCGCCGACGCTTCCGCGATGCAATTGACGAGGGACGTCAAGCTCATCTCGAGCGCCGGCGCGCGCGCCCTGGTGGACGCCTGTGCCGCCTGGGCCGAGAAAAACAAGCAAATCGTCGCGATCGCGATTCTGGATTGGGGCGGCAATCTCATCGAGTCGCACGCCATGGAAGGCGCGCCGATGAATGCCATCGACACGGCGCTGTTGAAGGCGAAGTCCGCCTTGCGCTGGCGGCGCCCGACCTCGGAAACAAACAAGATGGTGCGGAGCGGCGAAAATTTGGCTCCCACCTTCATGAACGACTTCCCGCAACCGGGCGCGCTTCCCGTGGTGATCAATGGCCAGGTCGTAGGCGCGATGGGCGTTTCCAGCGCGGAAGGCGAGAAATGTGCCCAGGCGGCGATCGACGCGGTGTTCAAGGGACAAGCGACCACTTCGTTGCGGTGAAGCCGGGTCTGACCCGCTGAGGTACTTGTTTCAGTTCGAGAATTGCATAACATGATTTTCGCTAGACCACGCACTTGAGCGCGAGCTGAATGAAAATGAGTTGGCAAGAACATGCCTTCTTAGATATAACTTCCGACAAATAGATGTTCCGATGATCGATGATCGGATTTACCAGGCGGAGCGATAAATAGATGAAGATTCAAAGGATAGCTTAGCCCACAAAATAGATTTTACCAGGGTTTTCACGAGGCGTTTTTTTGATGGCCGTTTTTGCAGGCTCTCATGATCGTTCGTGAATGGAGCCATCGATGAAAAACAGGCTATTGGTTGGTTGCATGGCAATCCTGTCCGCGGTTCTCGGCTATGGACAGGCCACCGGGCCGCAGCACGAGTCTCCGAGAACTGCCGCAGCGTCCACCACGAGCGGAGCGAGTGCCAGCCCGACAGGGCGCAGCAATCTAGCAACAGCGCAACGCGCGCTTCTCGATCAGTACTGCGTGACCTGCCATAACGATAAAACGAAAAGGGCCAATCTTACGCTTGAGAAATTAGATCTCGCTACCGTGGGTGATAACCCGCAGTTGTGGGAAAAGGTCGTGCGTAAACTTCGCGCTGGCGTGATGCCCCCGCCGGGCATGCGGCGGCCGGCGTTGGCAGAGTACGAGGGGCTTCGGGACTGGCTGGAAAACGAAATCGATCGTAAAGCGTTCGGCCATGTAAATCCCGGGGGCGTCGTGCTCCATCGTCTGAACCGAACCGAATATGCCAATGTCATCCACGACCTCCTGGATCTCGAGATCGATGCCACGACGCTTCTGCCGCCGGACGATGCGGCCAGAGGCTTTGACAACATCGCAGGTTCGTTAACGATATCTCCGACACTGCTGGAAGCGTATACATCGGCGGCGGCGAGGGTCGCCCGCATGGCGGTTGGCTATTGGAAGACGCCGACGGAATCGAGCTATATTGCACCGGGCGATACCTCGCAGAATCTGCACATCGAGGGTCTGCCTTTGGGCACCCGCGGCGGAATGTTAGTTCGCCATAACTTCCCCGCGGATGGCGAGTACAAGTTTTCGATCCAGAACTTCGGTATCGGTAGCTTTATTCCTGGCGAGCAACTTGAACTCACGATTGACGGCGAAAGGGCGCATCTATTCAAGTACGAGGGCGTGGGGTTGAGTCAGGGAATGTCTGGGGAGGGCGATGGAGCACTGGAAGTTGCCGTCTCGGTGAAAGCGGGCTCGCGTCTGGTGGGAGCCACCTTCCTGGCAACCAACTACCGGCCCAGTCTCGATATGGTCCGGCAATACGAGCGAAAGTCGCTCGAAAATAACAGCATCCCTCAGTTGGAGTATTACCCGGCAATAGGCTTTTTGAGGATTCAAGGACCCTTCACCCCCACGCGTCCGGACGACTCGCGAAGCATGCGTAGGGTCTTTACGTGCCGGCCGTCGAACGCCAATCAAGAGGAACCCTGCGCAAAGGAAATCCTTTCGGCGCTGACGCGGCGCGCTTATCGGCGTCCTTCAAATGCGCAGGATCTTGAGGCGTTGATCGGCTTCTTTGAGGAGGGCCGCCGTAGCGGCACGTTTGAGGACGGCATCGAGCTGGCGCTTCGGCGACTCCTGGCAAGCCCGCAATTTCTTGTTTTGTCCTTTTTCCTGTGGAGCAGCATTCCGGACGACCAACTGATTAGCCTGGCCAGCCAGGGAAAGCTGAGTAATCCCACCGTGCTCGAGCAACAGGTGAAGCGCATGCTCGCTGATCCTCGATCTGACGCTCTGATCGAAAACTTCGCCGCACAATTGCTGTACTTGCGGAATTTGCCGGCGACCTCGCCGGATGGAGTGCACTATCCCGACTGGGACGACGAGTTGCGAAAGAGTTTCCGGCGAGAGACGGAACTGCTCTTTGAAAGCATCATGCGCGAGGATCGCAACGTCGTTGATCTGTTGACCGCGGACTATACGTTTCTCAATGAGCGGCTCGCCAGGCACTACGGCATGCCCAATATTTACGGGTCCCGATTCCGCCGCGTGACTCTCGGGCCGGAACTGGACTACCGCCGAGGACTGCTGGGGCAGGGAAGCTTCGAGGCCATCACATGGGTTCAGAATTTCAGGACTTCACCCGTCAAGAGAGGCGTGTGGGTCCTTGAAAACATCCTCGGCACTCCGCCTCCGGAACCTCCGCCGAACGTTCCTCCGTTGGAGGACTCGGCTGCTGGATCTGGAAAAATTCTTACCTTGCGTGAGCAGATGACGATACACCGGAAGAATGAGCCTTGCGCCAGTTGCCACAAACTCATGGACCCGATCGGTTTCGCGCTCGAAAACTTTGATGCAGACGCAAAGTGGCGAACCAAGCAGGGAGGCGACGGTGGAACTCCTATCGATACGTCCGTCGAACTGTATGATGGTCAGAAGGTCAATGGCCCCGTCGAGTTGAGGCAGGCACTCTTGCGCTATTCGCCCCAGTTCGTCCGCATGTTTACCGAGAAGATGATGACGTACGCCTTGGGCCGCGGCGTCGAATATTACGATATGCCCGTGATCCGCTCAGTCGTGCGGGACGCGGAGAAGAACAAGAACCGGTTCACGTCGATCGTGTTGGGTATTGTCAAGAGCCCGCAATTTCAAATGAGAATGAAAGTGGACGAAAGTGCTGGGAATAACTAGCAAAAAATCAAGAGTTGTTGTAAGAAACAGACGTTGCATTGCATCCTTCATTGAGGAGGCCAGGTAAATGTTCATCACAAAGAAACACATTCCTCGCCGTACGTTTATACGCGGGGTTGGCGTCACCGTGGCTTTGCCGTTGCTCGAGGCGATGCTGCCCGCTCAAACGCCTCTGCGCAAAACGGCAGCAGCCCCCGTGAGACGCTTTGTCGGCATATGGCATCCACATGGCGCCGCGCCCGGGTATTGGAGTCCGCTGCAGGAAGGTTCCAACTTCGAATTTTCGTTTATCACGAAACCCTTGGAGCCGTTCCGTGATCGTGTGGTTCTCATCACTGGGCTGGACATGCCCGAGGCAATGGCCACTGAGGAAGAACCCGGCGGCGACCATGCGCGCGGCGCGGCCTTGTTGTCTGGCGCCCGCCCCCGAAGAAACGCAGTGAGTCCTTACCTGGGTGTCACGATCGATCAACTGATCGCGAAAAAGTACGGCCAGGACACGATATTGTCATCCATTCAACTCGGGGTTGAGGACACCGGAAATTTCGGCAATTGCAACTGGGGTTATAGCTGCGCGTACTCCAACTCCATCTCCTGGCCTGCGCCCACGCAGCCGCTTCCGACACAAGTCAATCCGCGCGTGGCCTTCGAGCGCTTGTTCGGTGAAGGAACGAGTTCGGAGGAGCGGCTCGCTGGACGAAAGCAGAACGCGAGCATTCTCGATTCGGTGACGCATGAGCTTGGTCTCTTCAAGAAGGATCTCGGCGCGGGCGATCGGACTCGGCTCGACACCTATCTTGAGAACATTCGTGAACTTGAGCGGCGGATCAAGATTGCGATGAGCAAAACAGTGAGTGAACCGACTGGAGAGGTCCCATTTGGCCTACCGGAGAGCAAGCATGTCCATTTCAGGTTAATGTACGATTTGATGGCGCTGGCTTTCGAGGGAGATATCACTCGCTCCGCCACACTGATGTTAGGTCGCGACCTCACCGGCACCAGCTTCCCTGAATCCGGCTTTACCGGAGGGTGGCATGGATCGTCGCACCACGGCGACAAGCCGGAGAACGTAGCCAACTATTCCAAGATGAACCGGTATCACGTGCAGAACCTGGCGTACTTCTGCGAAAAGTTGCGGAATATTCCCGAGGGCGACGGCAGCGTTCTGGATCACGTGCTGATCTACAAGGGAAGCAACATGGGCAATTCGCACCGGCACGCCCATGAGAAAGTTCCGGTTATTCTCGTCGGTGGAATCGACGGTACTTTCAAGGGAAATCGTCACATTGTGTTCCCGGACAACAAGCAGAAGACGTCCAATATGCTATTGAGCATCCTCCATCTGTACGGCATTGAGCGGGACAGTATCGGTACGAGCACCGAACCTCTCCCGATAACCTAAGAGTGTTAATTCGGGGGGTTTGTGAATTAATTCCAAGAAATTGATCAAGCGAACGAAGGAGAAAGAACTACCGATGAAGCGGAGATTGGGGAGGGCTGCAGTGTGGTCCGTCCTTGCAGTCATGGCGGCTGCGCTGGCGGCGCCGGTTGCCGCGCAAATTGGTGGAAGGCCAACTCGACCGCAAGTGACCAGACCTGGCGGTCCGGTGTGGCAAGTTATCCGCAAGAACTGCATCTCATGCCACGGTATAGATGATTATGCCTTTTTTGCGCTGGACAGAGCCGGATGGCAGACCTTGCTCGAGACCAAGCATAAAACGGGGGGAGCTGTTCTTTCGGACCTTGACCGGAATACTCTTCTCGACTGGCTCACGGCTAAATTTGGTCCGGATACGAAGCCATTCCCGCGAACGTATGTCCCCCCTGAAATCACCACATTTTTTTCTGACCCTGAAGCCAAGAGACTTCTGGACAGGGCGTGCACGTCATGTCACATGCTGGACCGAGTGGATAATGCCAGGTATCCCGAAGAGCGGTGGCGAGTCACCTTGGTAGACATGAGAGAAAGGGGGGCTAAGCTGACGGATGAGGAACTGGAACGTCTCGTCGAGTGGTTAGGCAGGGTCCGGGGCACGAACCAGGATAAATGAACAGGTCTTACGAAACCGGAGTCCCCTTGGAGAGTCGATGAAATTAAGTATGCCAACGACACGCAGCCTCGGCTCGGCCTTGGTCGTCTTCGGCCTGTCCGCTGCATTTTGTCCAACGGCCACGCACGCCCAGCGGGCTCCAACGCCGGCGCCAAGGCAAACGACAGGCACAGGCGCCATAAACCTCACGGCGAAGTCTGCCAACGTCAGCGAACCCGGCACTGCGATCAGAATAAATATTCTCCGGTGGTCCACTGATGAGGAACGTAATCCACTTGTCGCCGCAATGAATCCGCCCGCTCCGGCAACTGCTCCGGCCGGGGGAACTGCCGGAGACCAGGGCGATGCCGCGCAGGGAGACCGCGGCGATGCAGCGCGGGGAGGGCGCGGCGGAGCGGCGCGAGGAGGGCGCGGCGGTGGGGGGCGCGGCGGTCGTGGCGACGCTTCGGCTTCCACGCGTGCGGTTGATCCTATTGCTGTCTTGACGGCCGCCATCGGTAAGGCGCCGACCGTCGGATACATCTGGACAAACGAAGTTGTCGGATATTCGATCAAGTACGCCTACCACGCCTCCTTGCCGGATGGGGGCGAACGCATCATCCTCTTGACGGATCGCCGTCTGGGCGGATTTACATCGGGATGGAAACCGGTGGCGGCCGCAACTCTAACCGACTACGAGTTCTCGCTTGTCGAAATACGGCTGGATTCCAAGGGTTCGGGAGAAGGCAAAACGTCCCTGACCACCAAGGTGATCCTCGACAACGAGGCCAGGACAGTCGCTCTGGATAATTACGCCGCGACGCCTGCGATACTCCAGAACGTCAAACGCTAGCGACCACGGATTAGCGGATAGGTGCTAAAAAAGCCAGCAGTCATCTTCATTTTCCTGGTCTTATGCGTACCGGCAGTTCATGCCAAGCCCCAAGCGCCCGGCAAGACCATCTTGGACGGCGTGTACTCGGATGCGCAAGCAACGCGCGGCCAGGCTTTCTACACAGCCGTCTGTAGCGTTTGTCACGGCGATGCTCTGGAGGGCGTTTCGGCCCCGCAGCTCACAGGCAATCGCTTCATTGAACGCTGGCGTGAAGACACGCTGGACACAATCTACAACTTCATCAGGCAGAACATGCCGCTGGGTCGCGCGCCGGATTCCAAACCCATACCGGACGGCGACTACCTGGACATACTCACTTACATTTTGAACGTGAATGGTTATCGTACTGGCCCGAGTGAACTCACGCCCGACCTGCTTGGAAGCGTCATGCTCGTCGGAAAGAATGGGCCGCAGCCCGTGCCAGATGGCGCGCTCGTCATCACCGTAGGTTGCCTCTCCCAAGCCCGCGATGGCGTATGGGTTTTGTTTAGTGCAACCGAACCTGCGCGAACTCGGACATCGACCACCACAACTCCTGCAGAGTAGAGAACTTCATCGCAAAAGAGTTTGGGCACTCTGATCTTTCGCCTCGCAGATCTGGAAGCCGTTCCTGATTTCGCACCGGACGCGCACAAGGGACATAAGATGCAGGCGAAGGGTTACTTGGTCCGACAGCCGAGGGCTGAACGTATCAGTTTGAGTTCGATGGAAATGCTCGATTCAACCTGTGGGCCGTAGCTACTTCTGATTCTCGTTCTGCTTCTGATCCTTCTGGTCCTTAACTGCCAGACCTCCAGTGATGCCGTCCACCTGGTTTCCGATTTGGATCTTTCGGATAAGTGCTATCTGTGCCGGCGTAGCGGTC
>QHXC01000348.1 GCA_003222815.1 Acidobacteriota bacterium
TTTGTGTGGCTATTGTCCAAGGCAGACGGTATAAAGAATCCACAATTTTGGGTTTTGGGGAAAGATCGTTCGTTCTGCCTCCCGCTACGAAAGGGATTAAGTCATGAAAAAAATACTCGCCGCCACCGCTATGCTTCTGTGTCTCATTTCCGAGGACAAGACGTTCGCCCAAAGCGGCAACGCGTCCGTGGGCGGATTTGTTCAGGACTCGACCCGGGCTTTTATTCCTGGAGTGGCCGTTACCGCCACAAATACGCAGACCGGAGTAGCGACTTCGGTACTGTCGAATGAATCGGGGGCCTACAGTATTCCGAGCCTTGGGCAAGTATCGCAGGCGGTTGAAGTCACTGCGGAGGCCACGGCCCTGATCGCCGAGTCGTCTCCGACAATCGGCCAGGTGTTGAGCGAGCAGAAGGTGCGTGACCTTCCTCTGGTCACCAACAATGTGCTCGACTTGATGCAGACGATGGCCGGCGTGAGGGGTTCAACTCTTGGCGAGTCCACAACGTTTGCCGGCATCAGCACGGGTATGGTGAATACGGTGCGAGACGGGCTCAGCGTCCAGGACGGCCGTTATGCAAATGGTGTGGGTGCGACGACGCTAGTCCATCCGGACATGGTTGGTGAATTCCGCGTCATCCTCACACCAGTAGATGCCGAGCTCGGACGCGGCAACGGGCAGGTTCAAATCTTGACGCGTTCGGGAACCAATCAGTTTCACGGAAGCGGGGTGTGGAGTATCCGAAACTCCAAGCTCGACGCCAACACGTGGAGCAACAATAAGCAGATCGTTAACGGAGTTTGGACTCCCGCTGACCCCACCTGGATTAATCGTAACCAGATCACAGGCAGTCTGGGTGGCCCGATCATCAAGAACAAGACGTTTTTCTTTACGCTTTGGGACCACCAGATCGAGCGTCAGCGCCAGACTGTGAGGCCGGTTGTGTTGACGGACTGTGCACGCAACGGCATTTTCCGTTACTGGGAAGGTTGGGGGAACGGCAATATCCTCACGCCAACGACGACCACCGGTGTTGCGACGAGGGCGTCGGTGGATTCCTTTGGCAACCCGATGCGGCCGGCGACAAATCCGGACGGGACACCCTACTCGGGCCAGCTTCGCTTCTTCAGCGTGTTCGGCCCGCTGGCGAACACGCCGGCCAGACCGGATTGTTCGGACGCCGTTGTACAAGGTGCACCCTGGAACGCGTTCCGCAGCGGACTAGACCCGGCTGGAATCAGCCAGAAATACCTCGCTTTGATGCCGCATCCGAACATTTTTAATGACGGCGATGGTCTTAATACAGCGGTCCATCAATGGGTACGACGTGGACCTAACGCAGCCAATTTTGGACTAGCTACCGGCACCAGTACCGACACGGGTCGCAAGCAGATCAACGCCAAAATCGATCACAATTTCAATGCCAGCCACAAGATGGCCGGCAATTTCAGTTATGAGTGGATCGAGGGCGACTATCTTCAGAGCGTCAACAACGCCTGGCCCGGTCACTACACGTCCCAAGTTGTGCGCCGTCCGAAGGTGTTCACGCTCAACTTTACATCCACACTGACGGCGTCACTGGTCAACGAAGCTCGCTTCGGATTCCGGGAAACGAGGCACGTGATCTGGGCGCCCTGGGAAGTCACGGATCCTGAAAGACGCAAAGTTCCAGAGTCGTTCCTTTTGCAAGGCAACGGTGGATTCCCGTTTGTTTATCGCCCGGCCGACGTTCAAGGCAACACCGGCCAGACTGCCATGAGCACGAATAATTTCAGTTGCCTGAGCAATTGCGCGCAACAAGGCAACAAAACACCGCTGTTCAACTATGGCGACACGATCAGTTGGGCAAAGGGCAAACATGCCTTCAGGGGCGGCGGCGACATCCGCTTCACATACACCCGCGGATCGGAGAGAGCATCGCCGATGATTCCGAGAGCCCTCGGCGGCGCGCAGGCCTCTCTTCCCAACCAGGCGTTCGCGAATGCTACGAATTTTCCCGGTTTGGTATCCAATAATCAGACCATGGCGAATAGCCTGCTGTATTTCCTGTCCGGCTCAGTGGCGAGCGCGTCGCAGTTCTACTTCATCCAGTCACCCGATCACCAAAACAAATGGATGAGTTACCTCGACAGAAAAAGGAGAATCAACGAGCCTCATCAGAATGAATTCTCTGTATTCTTCAAAGACGATTGGAAGCTGCGTCCATCATTGACGCTCAACCTCGGCGTACGTTACGAGTACTACGGAGTGCCATATGAAGGTCAGGGGCTGACCATAAGACCCATCGGCGGCGGGGGTCTCGCGTTACTCGGAGTCTCGGGCCGAAGTCTCGACCGCTGGTTGCGGCCGGACAATGGTGTGGACCTCAGCCTTCTCACGCAAATGGAGTTCGTCGGTCCCAAGACTTCGCAACCCGGCCAATCGCTCTATCCGAACGACTGGAACAACGTTGGTCCTGCTATCGGTTTCGCCTGGTCGCTTCCCTGGTTTGGAAAGGACAAGACCAACGTCCGCGGCGGATATCAGATCAGTTTTGTGGGAGGCGGGCACGCCGGGCAACTCAGCAACGCCATATTTGCAGCCCCAGGTTTTGTGAATCAGGCCCAAACCGCTGGACCGTTGGATGGCAGTTATTTCGATACGCGGAATCTAGCGAGCCAGATCCCGCTGACTCCAAGTGCGCTACCGATGCAGCCCTTTCCAGTTCAGAAGCAGAATGTGAATATCACGGCTTTTGATCCGAATTACGTGACTCCGTACGTTCAGAACTTTACCCTGTCCGTAACGCGAGAGCTTTCGCGCAACCTGACCGTGGATGTCCGCTACATTGGTACAAAGGGCATCAAGCTATTCGGCTACTATGATCTCAATATCCCCAACGTGTTTTACAACAGGCCGCTCTTTGATGCTCTCGAACGGACGCGCCGCGGCGAGAACGCGGAATTATTCGATCAGTTGTTTATGGGATTGAGTCTCGCTCCCGGCCTTGGCCCCGTGAACGGAACGACGCAGAGAGGATCCCAACATCTACGGTTAAACACGACGTTCCGCGATGCCCTTGCGAATGGGGATTACATGACGTTGGCAAACGCTCTGAATATTTTCAATGGATTTGGAACGGGACCTTCGGGTGTGGTGACAGGCGCCGCCGGAGAACGTGGCACTGTGATGCGCAGAGCCAACAGAGGTATCAACGTCCCCGGCGGAGTTACCGTAGCCGACGCTCCATCCGTTCCCGCCGGACTGTTCCCGGAGAACTGGATTTCCGCCAATCCCCAGTTCAACAACGCGAATTTTTATACCAACGCGGGCAAATCCAACTACCACTCCTTGCAACTGCAAAGCACGTTGCGACCGACGCAAGGCCTGAGTTTTCAGGGAACCTACGTCTGGTCCAGATCTCTGGAAACTCCACTTACCGGATCCAATATAAACAACGGATTGCTGACAGCGCCCCAGTTTACAAACCCCGCCGACCGGAATTCGGACTATGCGCTCAGTCCGAATCATGTCACTCATGATTTCCGCGCCAACGGTACCTTCGAGTTACCGTTCGGGCCGGGCAAATTGCTGTTCCCCAACACCTCAGGGTGGCGCGCACGAGCACTCGAAGGTTGGCAAACCAGTTTCATTGTCAACATGAGTACCGGACAACCGATGAGTATCGGTGCAACGTACCTCAACAGCACGATTGCAACTCCCTTCATCGCTCCTACCGGGCTCTATGCGGGCTCTGTTCCCGATGTCGTCGGACCATTCCCATCGAAAGGATTTGGCCAGGTCGAGTGGAACGGCGATTACGGTAACTTCTTTGGCAACGCCTTTTCGAAGGCCGCGGATCCCCAGTGCAGCCTCGTCGCCGCAGAACTCCGGCAATATTGCACTCTGCAGGCGATAACAGATGCCAAAACGGGTCAGATTCTTCTGCAGAATCCCAAGCCTGGAACGAGAGGTACGCTTGGCCGCGCAACGCTGGAGTTACCCGGACAATGGTCCTTCGATGCAGCGATGGGCAAGAGAGTGCGAGTCCGTGAAGGCAAGAGCATCGAAGTCCGCCTCGATGCCACGAATATTTTCAACCATCCGGCGCCGAATCTGGCTCTGGTCAACAACTACCCGCCGGCGGGTCTAAACATCAACAGCACCAGCCCATTTGGCTTTATCCAGGACAAGGGCAACTCCACGGTGATGAATTCAGAAAAGTTTCGGCAGTTTAGAGCGCACGTTCGGTTCAGCTTTTAAGTCGAAAGAGCCCGCCGTATCCATCGGCGGGCTCAGCTAACGCAGTACATGGACGGCGAATGCCGTCGCGATCAGCGGATCGTCCTCCTTCACCATCTTGTTTGGATTTCGGAAGCTGCCATTTGCATCCTGCGGCGGAAGCGTTACCGGCAGACCGGGCATGGCTCGGGAAATGGCATAGGCATAGTAGAAGCGCAGTCCGGATCCCCACGCCTCACGTGCTGTTCCTTCAAATCCGGGCGCCCGGTCCGGCTGGTGATGATCCTTGAGCCATTGGATTGCCTTTGCGGAGCGGACATCCTGATCGGATACGCCGGCAGCGCGGAAAGCCAGCAAACCATCGGCGGTCGCGGTGCCGTAGCTGGCGAAATGACCATTGGCTTCGCCCGCCTTGTTGATTTCCGGATTCACCGTCGAAAAGTAGAAGCCGCCATCGCTTGGCCGCGGAAAGTGCTTCTGTTGGGCGCCGACGTCGTGAATCAGGCCATGGTTTTCATAGGCGATTAGCCTCAAAGATAATTTTGCCGTCCACAATTGTCATCACTGAGCGGATCTGTTTGATTTCGGCGTCCGTCACCGCAAAGTAATCCTTATTGAGAACCACCAGATCCGCGAGCTTGCCGGGTTCAATCGTCCCGACCTTGTCTTCCATCCGCAGAAACCAACTGTTTCCGCGCGTGAAGAGGCGCAGCGCTTCCCGGCGCGAAATCTGCTGGTCGCCGTTAACGTGATCGCCGAATGAATTCACACCTGTCGTGGCAAAGTAGATTTGCAGCCAGGGATTCAGCGGCGCGATGTGGACGCCGTCACCGTGAATCCCTGCTTGGATGCCGTGATCCACGATCATTCGGAATGGCGCGCCCGTGATTACCTTAGGATCGGTCGATGTCACCCATCGGAACGCGGCCATCTGCACGCCGCACCCAAGCTGTTGCAGTCTGGTGAGGAGATCGGTATTAAGGAAGGGAACATGATGCACGACCCATCTCAGTTTGGTGATATCGAATTCCTTGTTTACGGCCTCATACCCTTCGACGACCTGCGTCAGGTCCGCCAGACTTTGCACGGAGTTTTCGTTCCGCCATCCCGCTTGAGCAACCAATCGCTGTGCTTCGCGCCAAATAGTGCCGCTCGCAAGTGGCGCAGCCCACTCGCCGATCGCGCCCGTCATCATCATATTGTCGCCAAAGAACTGGAATTGATTGCGTAGCCTTTCCTTCAGTTCGGGCAACGCGGGATCATTTTGATTCTGCAGAAAATTCGTCTGTAGCCGGACGATCGTCTTGCCTTCGCGATGCAGCGCAAGCCACGAGTCGTACATTCGATACTGATCCAGATTGGAAAGCACTTGGTTCGGATGCAGCGGCCCCGGAGTCGGAAAGAGCACCTCGTCCAGGTGCGCGGTGAGCCCGACGCTGGCCGAATATTTCATCGCATCTAGGGTGCTTCGCTTCTTGTCGTCGAATGTTTGCATCTTTCGCAGGTAGTACAACGCGGAGGCTGAAGGTCCGCCGCCGGTGAAACTGGCCGCGGCAATCATGCCGGCATCCGATACTCTCACCGGCACGATATTGGGATGCACCTTCGGACCGGCATCGGCGGCATCGAAGAATGCCTTTCCTAGACTGTTTGTGGCGCAGGGACCAGTGAACCTTTCATACAGCAGAACCGGCCTATCCGGTACGGCGTCATCGAGTTCCTTCCGTGTAGGATGCCGATGCTCCTTCCATTGGTTCGGATGCCATCCACCCATTGAGGTGATCCATTGGCCTTCCGGCACATCGCGCCGCCTCGCTGCCAATGCCTCCTGAATCTCACGAATGGACGTCGTGTTTTCGAGAATCGTGTGGTAGCCCGGACGGTTCGCAAGACTGACGATGTGAACGTGCCCCTCGATGACGCCCGGAATCACCGTCCGTCCCTTTAGATCAATGACGCGCGCGCCAGGCAGTCGTGCCGGCCTGCCGTTTCCTGGCGTCAAGAAGCGCCCATTGTGGATCGTGACGTGGCTCGCGATGGTATCGCGTGCATCCATCGTATGGATCTTCCCGTTGATGAATGTCAGCGTTTCCGGCTGCGTCACGCTCTCTTGAGAAGGAGTTTGAAAGGAAAAAACCTTGACCGGTGACAGCGTGGCCGACACTGCCGCCGCGGCACCGGCGCCCAGGAATTGCCGCCGCGACAGCCGGGCTTTATGTTTGCGTGGTTTCGGATTTGTAATCAAAACGCGTATTTGATCGCGAATTGCATGATCCTCGGCCCCACGTCATACAGGATTTTCCCGAAGGCGGCGCCATTTTGCTGACCGGTCGAGACCGCGCTCGGGTTATTGGGGCTATTGGTCAGAAAGTTTGTGCGATTCGGAACGTTGAACGCTTCGACGCGAAGATCCACACGCTGACGTTCGCCGACGCGAATCGTTTTCGTGAGAGCTACATCGACATTCAAATATCCGGGGCCCACGAGCGTGTACGGACTCATATTGCTTCGAACTCCATTCGCGACCGGCGTGGCAAATGCGGCAGCGTTCAGCCAGCAATTGATGGTCTTGTGTTCGCAATAAGGGTTCTGAAGAATTTGTGTCGCACGATCTCCGCCGACGCCGTTGAGGTCGGTATCGATTCCGGAAGTCGCATTGAAATCGACGCCGGAATGCGCGCTACCAATAACGGCGAGCTGCCATCCGCCGGCGACGCCTCGCATCAGCGGATGCGAGAATCTCGGGCCTTGAATCACTGCTGACAGATTAAAGATGTGGCGCAGGTCCGTTCCTGGACAGTTTCCTCGATCGAACCTCCGATCGTTCGGATCGGTATACGAACCGGCAAGCAACGTTGTCCCAAGATCCGATATGCAGTGCGACCAGGTGTAATTGGACTGCACCGTGAAATGACTCGACAAGCGGTGCTGAAGCGAGAGCAACAGTCGCGCTGCTGCGAATTGGCTGTCGTCGAACATGGATTGAATGTCTGGCCGTTGATCGTGCAAGGCCCGCCCGGAATGTACACGGAAGGATTCAGAGCCCGCGGGCTCCAGAAATGAATCGTATTGGTCCCGATGTAACTTGCTTTGGCGAGCCAATTGGCTCCGATCTGCTTTTCGACGCTGAGATTCCATTGGTTCAGATATGGCGGATGATAATCCAGCGGAACGTTGACGTAGGGTGCCTGTTTCGGGAAAGCCGAATTCTTGTTGAACGTATACGGGAACGGATTTCCGCCCGGAAAACCGAACCATGGATCAGAGAAGCCGCCCGGAGGACTGTTGTATGTGATCGCCTGTCCCCACGGCGGCTCATTTGAATAGCCGTAATAGAAGAGCGTAGACGGCATGTCATAAAACATTCCCCACGAGGCGCGCACCGTCATGCGTCCGTTTCCCCGTGGATCCCAGGCCAGACCGATGCGCGGCGCCCAATCGTTAAGTCTCGGCTTCATCGGACGATTGCCCGCGTGGTATCCGGGATCGCCTGGATACAGTGCTCCGGCCGGCGCGTTGGGATAGACCGTCGAATGCATACCGGTCATGAATGCATTCATGTCGAAATGACTGACCCAGCCTCGCGGAATCACCGTTCCAAAATACGGTTCCCACCGCAAACCGTAGTTCGCCGTCAGCCTCGGTGTGATTCTCCAGCTATCCTGCACGTAGATGCCGAAGTACCGTTGCCGCTCGCGGTCCTGGCTGATGGTATTTTGCGCAAAACTCGAAGGCGCGCCGATGAGGAAGTCGGCTATGGGCAATCCCGGCACCTGGCCGTTGAATGTGAACGGACCGGCCGTATTCAAGTAGATCCAAATGTTATGAATCGGAGCCGGGATAGGTCGCTCCCGCCGCGCTATAAAGCGCATTACTCACCGTGACAAGCAGGTACTTCGGAATGATTTCCGTGATTCCCTTGATCTCCAGATCGGAAGCGCCGAAGAACGGCACCTGCGTCTTCTCAATGCTGGATTTATTGAAAGTCGCCCGCAGCGAATTAATCGTTCGCGAGCTGATGACGTACGTGTCCCCTAGGACGGCCGAAGTGACCATGTTGTCGGGCGACGGCTGCGTGATCGATAACGGCGTGCCGGTATAGGTCGGCGGCGCGAAGCTGTGCGTACCGAAATAGCGTCCGAATACGGAATGGTTGGCACTGATGTGATAGTCCATTTTCCCGACGCCGTATTGCGAGCTGAAGCTGTTCAGCGAACCGAAATGCACGGTCCCGCATTCGTCTTCGGCGGTTCCGTATCCGAACGTCAACATCTTGAGTGCGGGCTGGCTCAACTGCGCCGGTGAAATTTGATTGTTCACGAACGGCAGTCTCAGCGGGATTTGTTTTCCGCCGTTGCAGGCAGGTGACGTGATTTTGGTGAAATCGCCGGCGAGCATGGCCGGTGTGGGAATATAGCTTGTCCCGGTAACCGGCGCAGAACGCTGGATCGTGAACTGCGCCCCGCCGAAAAAGAAGAGCTTGTTACGAACAATCGGTCCGCCGAGTGTCCCGCCGAATTGATTTCGCTTGAGCGAGTCGCGAACCGGGGCAAAGAAGTCGCGGGCATTGAATACGCCATTGCGGACGAACTCGAACGCATTTCCATGCAGTTCATTGGTGCCGGACTTCGTCACAACGTTTACCGCTCCGGAACCGTGCTGGCCGTATTGAGCGGGCAACGCACTGGTTTCGACTTTGAACTCCTGCAGCGCATCCGGGAACGGAAGCGGCAGGCCTAGATTATTGATGGGATCGTTGTGCGTTCCGCCATCCATCACGTATGTCAGAGCGCTGTTCGCTCCTCCTCCCGCGACGCTGATGGGGGTTTCGTCGGGATTGTTTTTGCCGGAATAAAGCTGGCCGGCGTTGCTGAGCGGAATCGTCGCAGCTGCCCCTGCGAGATTGATGAGCTGCGTGGCCTGCCGGCCATTCAGCGGAAGTTCCACCACGCGCTGCGAATCGATGACTTCTCCGACGCCCGTGCTGTGCGTCTCCACCAGCGTTGCGTTCGCCTGCACTTCAATCTGTTCGGAGACCTGGCCGACCTGTAACACTGGATTAACGACCGGGGCGCTGTTCACCTGGAGGACAATGCCGGTCTGCACAAACGTCCGAAATCCCGGTAGTGCGGCCTCCAACCGATAAGGACCAATCGGCAGATTGGACAATATATAAGAGCCGGTCTCATTACTGACGGCTGTACGAGCCGCCGCTGTGTCGGTCTGCACTACGGTAACCTCCACGCCCGGTAAAACCGCTCCGCTTTGATCTCGGACGGTCCCTGCAATTTGAGCCGTCGCCTGCGCCCAACCATCCACGGCGGCCAAACCGAACACGATCGTCACCGCAAAAAGACAAAGAACTATTCGCCTCATTTTTCCTCCGCACCTTACTTTTCGTTTGAACTATAACGCGCGAACCAGCCGGAGACCAGCGCGGGGCGAAGTTCGCACTCTCGTCGACGACCAGCGGCGACTGCACGCCCGTGTCCGGATCCACTAACCAAATCGAAGGCTGGCCTTGGTCCGTGAAGATGTCATATGTGATGCGCACGTAAGCGATCGCGCCGCCATCGGGACGGAACTGCGGGTCTGACGCGACTCGCAAACCAAACAGATCGCGCGCGGAAAACGTGCGGGCCGGGCCCTCCGCGCTGCGCGATTGCCGGCGAGCGGTTCGGCGCCGATCACTCAGGAACCGGTTGAATAGAGGAAAAAAGCTAAACCGCGACTGCAAACCTACGGATTGTTGGCGCTAATTTGCACGGGGAATCCGTCCGGATCCAGGACATGGAAACCGAAGTTGCCTCCCTGCTGGTCAATCGGAGTGGCTCCCCGCGCCTTCAGATCCGCGGTCACGGAGTCCTTATTGAAGTTGTCGACTCCGATCGCGAAATGATCTACTTTGCCTTGCGGATTACCTGGCCGCAGAACCAGAAAGTTTTTTCCAAACATGAGCTGGTTGTTCCCGTCCCGTTTGTTCACAGAGCAACCGAACACGCGTTGATAGAAATCGGTGGATCGTTGCAGGTTGCTGACGAACAGAGAGACGTGATTGATACTGTTGCCTTGGAAGCCCGCTGCCGCCGCCGTACCAGATCCGGCCGCCAACAAGGCCAATCCTTGAACCAACTGTCGCCGTGACATTTTCCCTTTCTCGTAAGCTTCCAACAATGTCGAAATTGTATTCTTCATCGAATCCTCCTAGAAACTCCCCTCCTAATGAGGGGGACTTTTCAAAATCAAAACAGCAGCTTCAGTGCGAACTGGAGTTGGCGCGAGGTCCCGTTGGTCTGGGTAATCACGCCGGCCGAGGGGCTGATCGCACTAGCATTGAA
>QHXC01000349.1 GCA_003222815.1 Acidobacteriota bacterium
CGGGGGATGCACGGATTCCGATAGCAACTTCGCCGATTTTTCGGCGGTGACTCCGTTGCCGCGCAACAGTACGTCCGCCCGGAACCTGTGTGGAGGAATCGCGGGAACCAGAACGTTCTCGATTCAGGATGGCGGAGGGACTTCGTTTCAGAGTAGCGGGGCCGGCTCGACGCTGAGCGTTGGATATGCGCGCATTCAGGCCGATTCGGGGAGTTTAGTTCCCTCCGGCGTTGCGATTTACGGTTTGAGGCAGGGTAGTACGCTCGTTTCGGAGACTGGAGTTCCTGCGTCTCGTCTGATGACAACTGGTTTGACCTACGTTGAAATTAACGGTCCTGCAAACACCGGTTTAGCAGTCGCTAATCCGAGCAATGAAGATGTCACGATCGACTATGTTGTGACCGACTCCAATAACGTGCAAAGCTTCATTACAGGGTCAATCACAATTGCCGCTAACAGCCAGCTGTCAAGATTTCTGACGGAGTCGCCCTACCTTATCAGGGCCCTGTCGGGAACGATGACTTTCACGGCGAGTGCACCCATCGCAGTAACTGCGCTGCGCGGCTTTACAAACGAGCGTGGTGAGTTTTTGGTATCGACCCTGCCGGTTCTCGACCCGTCTATTCCGGCATCGGTTTTACCAACTTATCTGCCTCACTTTGCCGTGAGTGGCGGTTGGAGAACGGATGTTGTTCTCGTAAACACGACGGATGTTACTGAAACTGGCACGTTAGCTTTTTTTGATCAGTCCGGCAATTCCATCACTGTACCTGTCGGCACGGTGACCGTAAGTAGCATCGACTATATCCTTCCCCCAAAGAGGACGCAGAGGTACTTTCTGCCAAATGTCGGCGCGACAGTACAGACAGGATCGGTTAGGGTTAGTCCGACGACAGGAGATCGGACGCCTGTCGCCTTGGGCATCTTTTCCTTTACTGCTGGGGGAGTTCGAGTCTCGGAGGCGGCTGTTTCGGGACTTCGCGGAACTCAGCTGCGTACGTACATTCAGAATTCGGGCGTGGTGGGTTCGATCGGTTCCATTCAGAGTGGAGTTGCGATTGCGAACGCCGACGTGACTACCGCCAATGTCAGCCTCGAGACGTTTCGGCTTGATGGGACCTCGACCGGTCTGACCAGCTCTCTAAGTATTCCCGTTGGCGGCAAGATCGCGAAATTCGCGAATGAACTTTTTCCGTCACTACCAAGCTCTTTCCAGGGCGTCGTGCGCGTCACAGCATCGAGTGCCGTATCTGTCATAGGTCTCCGGGGCCGAACGAACGAGAGATTCGACTTCCTGATCACAACGGTGCCACCCATCGAAGAGATCAACCTGGGATCGTCCGCCGAAGTTGTGTTTCCACATTTTGTGGATTCCGGAGGCTACACGACTCAGTTCATCTTACTCAACGGCGTGACTGGACAGACTTCATTGGGAACGGTTCTCTTCCGCACCATCGGCGGGCAGCGGTTGGATCTACTCGTTCAGTAAAGTGAAGATTCTGCTGTTCCCACTGCGGGCCGTATCGTTTCTTGTACGACTTCTTGTTTTGCTGGGAATTGTGGCGTATCTAGAAGGTAATCGTGACATCGAGTATTGATGTCCTGATCGTCTTTCACAATAGTGCCAAGTTCGTTGGACCGCTCCTCGATAGTCTTCGACGTCTTTCGATTCCAGTTACCGCTTACTTCCTCGACAACAGTTCGGCGGACGACACTGTGGAAAGACTCATCCCGGGAATTGCTCAGGTCCCATTTCGGACATATTTTTTCCGATCACGCACGAATAATGGTTTCGCCAGGGGTATGAACCTGCTAGCTCGACAAAGTGCAGGGAAGTTCATGTTCCTGTTGAATCCGGATACGGAATTGGCGGAAGGCTGCCTGGAAAAGTTACTGGCGAGAGCCGAATCTGATCCATCGACTGGTCTCTGTGAAGCCCGCCAGTGGCCGCGGGAGCATCCGAAGGTTTATAACTCCAAAACGGATGAGACCTCGTGGTGTACTGGAGCCGCCGTCCTCGTTCGGCGTCAGGCCTTTGAAGATGTTGGCGGATTCGACGAACGGATCTTCTTTATGTACTGCGAAGACGTGGATTTGAGCTGGAAGTTCTGGCTGCGTGGCTGGAAATGTATTTATGTTCGCGATGCGGTCGTTAAGCACTATACACAAGACGTGTTGCCGGGCAAGCGAAGAACCGTTGAAAATTATTTCAGTTTTCGGAATTCGTTGTTTCTTTTTTATCGATTCGGCTTCTGGGACGAGAAACGCATCCTATTCAAGTTCCTGTCAAATCGGTTTATATTCGGACGTTACTCACTGCGGAGCAGGATATTGTACGCGTTTGCTTTTGCGGATCACATCCGATATATTCCGTACCTGCTTAAAACAAGGCATTTGTGGTGCGCCAACAGGCACCCGTGGATACGTCTGGAGGAGACTTCCTTAGCAGAGTGATTGTGTCTCTATCAAGGCCGCATTTACACTTCTGCTCAATCACGGTGGAAAGCAGAAAACCATGAGGGTTAGTGTTGTCATTCCCACTAAGAATCGCTCCAGCCTGATCGCTCAAACCATCGAGCGTATTGAATCCCAGACAATTCCCCAGGATCAGTACGAAGTTATCGTTATCGATAACGATTCCGTTGATGACACGCGGAGTGTTCTTGAGCAAAAGGCGCGAACCTATTCAAATTTGAAATTCGGTTTGCAAGAGAAGCCGGGTGCGGCGGCTACACGCAATGCCGGTATTTGCATGGCCAAAGGCGAGCTTGTTGTGTTTATCGACGATGATGTTCAGGCGGAACCTGCCCTCATTCAAGCGCACCTCCAATATCATCAAAAGAATCCTAATGCATCGGTCATCGGAGCGGTCACCATACCCTGGGGCAATACGCCTGAGCCGTTCCTGCGTTACCTCAGAGACCATCGTATTCTGAATCCGTACACGCCATCAAAGGGACCGATTGATTTTTCCTACTACCATACGTGCAACGTTTCAACGCCGACGAACGTACTTCTAAACGTGGGCGGGTTTAATGAAGCCTTCAGCATCTACGGAATGGAAGATATCGAATTGGGATACCGTCTTGAAAAATCTGGATCTCACATGATTTTTGCTCCGGAGGCCCGGGCTATTCATTACCGCTTTCCCGACTACCAAGAATTCCTTGAACGCTGCGAGCAAGCTGGTTATTCCCTCGGGCAGTTACTGTTGTTGCACCCCGAGCTCAAGAAGCGTTTTGTCGAGAGCGGTCGGATGACTCGACATTTAAAGAGTTTTCATCCGCTCTACAGGTGGTCGGCTGCGGTAATGGCTCCGCTGTTCCGCATCCTGACCAACTGGGAGAGACGTCGAGGAACGGGTCAGATTCTGCGATTGATAGATATGCACTACAATTGGTCTGTTCGCTATCATTTCTTTCTTGGATACCGTCGTTACACGAAAGATCAGAGGCAGTCTCAGACGAAATTGGTCACGCCGCTTCCGTCATTGGCAAAGAAATCTTTCAAATGAACGATCCTCAGCCGGTTACTTTTTGGGGAGAGTTTTCGAAGAAGCTCGTCACGAATACGTTTTTCAACGTGCTTGGGCGTTCGTGGAGCTTTCTGGTCAGCCTGCTCCTCACTCCGTACATTTTGTCGCACCTCAATGTAGGCGATTTCGGCGCGTGGGTCCTGTTCACGATTTTTACCTATTCCTTCAGTCTCCTGGATCTTGGATTGGGATCCTCTTTTGTAAAGTACATCTCCGAATATCACACGCATGAGGATTATGACCGGGTCAGCAAAGTCATCTTCTCAGGCCTTGCGTTTTATAGCTTGTTTGGCGTCTTGCTGACGATTGTGGGGTTGTTGATCGAGCAACCGCTGTTGCAGCTTTTCCGAATCGCCAACGCTTCGCATGTGTACTTCCTGGTGCTTTTGACATGCGCCATCACGAACATCGGTGCGATGTTTCTTTCGGTGTTCAAGGGCATTCAGCGCATGGATAAGTCGAACTCTATAGAGATCCGAATGAGCGTGGTGACCGTGCTCGGTACGATCATTTTCCTTGAGGCGGGTTTGGGCATGTTCGGCCTGGCACTCAACGCGCTGGTCAACGCAGTATTGGCGCTGATCCTGACGGTGTTCACGGTAAAACGCGTTGTTCCAAAAGTGTCGCTTGGTTGGAACTTTGACGCCAAGCTTCTTCGCGAGATGTTTGCCTATGGCGCGAAGATTTCTGTTAGCCGCGTCGGCGGTTTGATTTGTTTTCAGGCCGACAAACTAATCGTTTCCCGCGTTTTGGGTCTGGCGGCTGTTTCATTCTATGAAGTCAGTTCACGCCTGACCTCGTTTATGCGCGCGGTGCCGCTTGTCATGCTCTCCGCGTTGATCCCCGCCACGTCTGAGCTGGGTGCGCGAAACGACCGGGAGAAAATCTTGCGCACATACCTCCTCGTTTCTAAGTACGTGGCAATGGTAACTGTGGCCATGGTTGCTTTCCTCGTATTGGAAGCGGGCTCGGTCGTCCGGCTATGGCTCGGCAAGACGTTTGATCAATCGGCATTCTTGGTCCAGATTCTGGCCATTGGGTACGGGGTAAATGTCCTGGGAGGCGCGGCCAGCCAGACGGGAGCCGGAGTGGGCCGGCCGGAGTTCGACATGCGCAGCACAATTCTGCTGTCGATTGTCAATCCGGTGATGAGCCTGCTGCTGGTGCAGGAATTCGGAGCTCCCGGCGCCGCCGCCGGAACATCGCTAGCGCTGATAGTGGCCGCGATTTATTTGCTGGTGACCTTCCATCGAAACTACACCGAGACCTCGGTGTGGACGGTGCTGCGCGATATTCACGCTCGGCCGATCCTCTCTGGGATCGTCGCCGGCCTTGCCGTTGTTGGATTCCATCACATCGTTCCAGGCGTGCCTGCCTTAGCTGGGGTTCGTTATCTGATTCCCATCAAGTTGGCTGCGGACTTCGCGATCTTTCTGCCCGGGTACATCGTGCTATTAGTCGCTTTCCGCCAGGTGAGCGTTATCGACTGGAACAACTTCGTATGGCTCATTGCCTTCGGTTCTGATTTCCTCCGCCACCCGTTCCGCGAGCGCGTCAAGATTTATCGGTAGAATTCCAATCTGTCGATAAGCCTGCGCTCCCATGGACGGTATGAGCGACACCGGCGGGGCGGAGCCCGCGCAAACCCGAAAGGGCGCAGCCATCTTGTAAAACCGGGCTGTAATTTAGACTGTCAGAGGAGAAAGCGTCCAAAGTTCGTCTTTTTGGGTGCGAGGGGAGTCTTTAGACTGTGAAGACCGATGACAAGAAAGTCATCGAACGCGTTCTCAAAGGTGACACGGAAGCGTTCAGCATCCTTGTGCGCCAATGGGAAAAGCCCATTTATAACTTCATTCTCCGGATGATCGGAGACCGGGATGAAGCGATGGATCTGTGCCAGGATTGCTTCATGAAGGCCTACCGGGAGCTGCGCACGCTCAAGGATCGCGACCGGTTTGCATCCTGGCTATATCGAATTGCGCACAACACGTGCCTTTCGAGGATCCGTAAGGATTATGGCAAGACCTGGGTGGAGCTGGATCCGGACACGCGGCCGTCACGTATGCCGATCGAGAATCAGTTGGCAGTACAGAAGGCGTTGCAGCATTTGCCGGAGGATCAGCGGGAAGTGGTCGTGTTAAAGGTGTTTCATAGTTTGAAATTTGAAGAAATCGCAGTGATTCAAGGTGCACCGATTTCAACCGTGAAATCGCGGCTGTACATGGGATTCGAGAAATTGAGACTGATTTTAGCGTGAAGGTGGCTATGTCACATTTGAGCGGGAAACTGGCAGAATTTATTTTTGAAGAACTTTCTGCATCGGAGATGGCCGAAACGAAGCGGCATGTGGCTGAGTGTTCCGATTGCCGGGAACAGGTCGAGCAGTTCCAGCGGACGCATGCCATGCTTAGAGCTTTGCCGGATCTGGATCCTCCGCGGCATGTTATTTTTGCTCCGCCGGAACGCTTGTCCTGGCTTCGTCGCTTCCAATGGCGTTTAGCGGTGCCTGTATCGGCGGCTGTGGCCTTGATGATCGCTATCTTAATTGCGTTGTCACCAAACCCTGCGCCTCTGATCGTGTCCGTTCCGGCTCCTGCGCCTCCTGCTGTTCAGGCGCAGAACGTCGACTATGACCGGATCATTAGTGAATTGCGTCAGTCAGAGCGCGTGTGGTTGGCCGCGGAACTGGACAAGCGCGACAAGGAAATCCAAAGGTTGCGAGGCGAGCTTGCCTACTATGACTATCTCCAACGCACCGTTCTGAAGGAGACTTGGGACAATGCCTCATCCATTCAATTGCTCGCCAAGCGATCGGAATCACAGGATTGATATCATGTTGAAACTTGGACTCTGCCTTCTCACGATGTCTGCGATCGCTTTCGGCCAGGTTCCGCCGGCTGTCGAAAAGCTGAACAAGGACGCCGTGTCCCTGCAAAACGCCGTTAATGACCTCATCAACGTCGCCATTCCAGGGTGGGGGCTGCCCAACGCCAAAGGCGCATACTTGGAAGGTTATGGGCTTGTGGTCACCCTCGAAGGACCGCTTGAGTCGCCCCGCAGACCGTTCGGCGATGTCAGAACCCCGGCGGATATTCGAACGACGGCGAATCAGCGGCACAACGAAGTCATACAAAAGCTTAGTAATCTTCTCAAGCAGAAGGTGCCTACTCTCGAATCCGTTTCACCAACCGAGTCGGTCGCGATCATTCTCAATCTGGTGAACACGAACCCGGCCGATCTGCCGGACTTGCCTTCGCAGATTGTGGTGACTGTGAAGAAGCAAGATACCGCACCCGATCGTATTGCTATCCGAGAGTACAAATGAAGGAGTTGCTGGCGAGATAAGCTCGGTCGAATTCTCATCGATCTGGGTTACGTTGCCGAACGCGATGTCCTCAACGTTCTGAGCGCACAACTCAAAGTCCCAATCTTCGATGGCGAATATCCCGCCGTTCCGGTCGAGCCTGCCAGCTTGCCGTTTCGCTTCCTGCGCGCGTTTCATGCGGTTCCGGTTCATGTCGAGGACAATGTTCTTTCTCTTGTGATGGCCGATCCGCTCGACATTGAAACGCAGAACACCATCCGTTTGCGGAGCGGTCTGGCCTTGCGTGTCTTCATGGCTTCAGAGAGCGAAATCCAGGAACAGCTCAATCGTCTTTACGGCGACGAAGAGAATAGTGGTGAGAAGCTGATTGAGACGCTTGGTGACGCATTCGAGGGCGACGACGAAAACATCGAGCATCTCCGTGACCTGGCCTCGGAAGTTCCCGTTATCCGAATGGTCAACCTGATCATCTCGCGGGCCGTAGAGTCCCGAGCCAGCGATATTCATATCGAGCCCTTTGAAAAGGAGTTGCGTCTTCGCTACCGCATTGATGGTGTACTGCAAAATATGGATCCTCCACCGAACCCTCTGCGTGCCGCCATCATTTCGCGTATCAAGCTGATGGCAAAGCTGAACATTGCCGAACGGCGTCTACCGCAGGACGGACGCATCAAGCTCAAGGTTTTGGGTAAAGAAATCGATCTTCGCGTGTCGACACTCCCAACGATGTTTGGCGAGAGCGTCGTGATGCGTATTCTCGACCGCTCCAACACGTCGTTGATCGACCTTCGCCGACTGGGCTTTCCGGATGATCTGTACGAGAAAATTTGCCAGATGACCTCAAAACCGCACGGCATCTTTCTTGTCACGGGCCCGACGGGCAGCGGCAAGAGCACCACGCTTTACAGCGCTCTGAAGCGGATCAACATCCCCGACCGTAAGATCATCACGATCGAAGACCCAGTTGAGTACCAGATGGAGGGCATCAACCAAATTCACGTGAACCCGCAGATCGGTCTCACCTTTGCCGCCGGCTTGCGCCACATCGTGCGCCAGGATCCCGACATCATCATGGTTGGTGAGATCCGTGATCTCGAGACCGCCGACATCGCCATACGCTCGGCCCTTACCGGCCACCTTGTCTTCAGCACGCTCCACACAAATGATGCCCCAAGCGCTGTGACAAGGCTGGTGGACATGGGCGTTGAAGACTACCTGCTTGCGTCCTCGTTGATTGGCATCCTTGCCCAGCGGCTCGTACGGGTCAATTGCAAGCAATGCAAGAAATCGGAAAGGATTCCTGCGGCCATGCTGCGTGACGCCGGCTTTGACGTCAGTGCACTCGGGGACCCCGTTGAGTTGCAAAAGGGAAGTGGTTGCCAGCAGTGCGACCATACGGGCTATGAAAGCCGCATCGGAATATTCGAATTGCTTGATGTGGACGACGAGATGCGCCGTTTGATCGTGACGACCGCGGATTCGACGGTGCTGAAGGCTCAGGCCGTCCGTTCGGGAATGCGAACCCTCAAAGAAGACGGCTGGAATAAAGTGCAGGCGGGCATTACGATGCCTGATGAGGTATTGCGCGTAACCCAAGAGGTCTGAGGACGCTCATGTAGTCGCGGGTCTTAGCCCGCATTAACGAAAATCATGGCGACTTTTTCGTATAAAGC
>QHXC01000718.1 GCA_003222815.1 Acidobacteriota bacterium
AACGCACCGTTGTCGATCAGCCAGGTCTCTTCATTGAAGTTGACGGTTTCGATAACCAGCGTGTCCCCTTCCCAGTGACCGATCGCATCTCCTAAATAGCCCGCAGGGAGTCCCTTCCGATGGGGCCGCCCGTCGGTTGGGATGATGCGAAAGAAGCTCCCGTTCACATCATCGTACAAAAACACCACCTCGCGGGCGTTTTGGAGGATCTTGTGGGGCGGTCCAATGCGTGGCACGCCCGGCGGCTGGCACTGGAGCAGCGTGTCGGTCTGGACTTGGCGGTCGTTCAAATCTTTGACTTTGGCCAGGAACTCAGGTTTGTACTTCGGAAAATTTCGTGCTGCGGGCGCGTCGGGTGCCGCAGCAGCATCACCGCGGCCCCCGCGAGCGCCGGGCGGTGGGTTGTTACCACCGCGTGGCGGAGCGGCGGTCGCCGCAGGTGGACAACCGAGCACGCAAACGGAACCGTCCGGCAGTGTCTGCGGCCGTACGAAGCCGATACCACCGCCGTGGTCCCATGTTCCATTCAGGTCAGGCCGGCCATCCGCCAAATGCGGCGTCGGCTTCGGCGGCGCTTGCGCGTTGACGTCGGAAACCATTGCGTACGCCGCAAAAAGCACGGCCACGGTGACGACGATACAATGCAAAAAACGATTTTTCATAGCGCACTCCTTGATGCGGGCTCTATTGGACTGGACCAGCGCCGCCCAGCGCATAGTAGTGGCCGTCCGCGTAAGTGATTTTCGAAATCCATCCCAGGTGTTTTGTCCCATCCTTGGCCGGAACCACCAAAACGGTGACGAGCTCACCCGGCACGCCCATGACGGACTCTTTGCTCAAACCTGCCTTGCGCATCATCGCGGTCGGCAGTGTCTCCAGTGCCCATGTCGTCACCGTTCCGTCCGCTTCTTTCACGTCGATATACACATAGATGTGGGGGTTCATCCACTGCAGCTTCGCAATGGATCCCTTCAAAGTGAGCGATTTCGACGTGTCGAACTGGCCTGCAACCGAGTGATGGGCGAACACAGCGGACGCGGCCACCAGCAACATGGTCAAAACCGCTAGAAGACAATTAAATCGCTTTGGCATTCGACGCCTCCACACTTGTATCTGAGTAATTGGCAGAATCATACCCGAGGACTCTCAATGCGCCCAGACAAATCCTTCAAGCACGCGTGACCAGATCGACGTCAGCGTTCCTATTTTTGACTGTGATAAAGTCCGCCCTGGAAACTAAGTTTGGTCTGTTTTCGAATGTCCGATATCGGAGAGGAAATCCCGGATGACACATCAAGTATTGAAGTCGATCAGCATTGCTTCGGTGATCGTGCTTCTCATGACTGCCATGCTCTTCGCGCAGCAGCGCGGGCAGGGGAGCCGCGGTGATGCGGCGACTCCCGCGCCACATCACGATCCTCACGATTTGTCCGGCATCTGGTTGGGTCGCGTGTGATCAAGAGACCGCTGGCCGCTTTGGGAGCTTCGCTTGGTCTCGAATCGGTATATACTTGAGCCACAGCAAGGAAAAAATATTTCGCTGGAGGGAGCCCATGCCAACCGAAAGCCGCAGAGTTGGTCCGCTACGCTTAATCTTTGTCATGCTCGCCATAGGAATAACTTTGTTTCTCGCAGGCGCGATGCCTTGGTTTCATACCGCCAGAGCCGCGCCCAAAGAGGCGGGGGCGGCTGCCGAGCTCGTCCCCACCGACGATCTCCAGCGTTCTCTGCGGCTGGATAAGCCCCTATTTGCAGGATCTTTATCAGCGCGCGAAGCTGGTATCGGGTGAACCCGTAACCGAGGATAGCGTCAGCGCCAAGATCAAAGCGGGCGGTCCGGGCATGCCGGCCTATCGCAGCACTCTGTCCGATACGGACATCGCCGATCTGCGGGCTTATTTTCATTCTGGAAAATGCTGTGTGGAGGGCGAGAATCCTCCCGCGAACCCGTGGTATCGCGCCCAAACCAATAAGTGGCCGGTGCAGAGCAGCCTCAACGGCGGCGCCACCGGAGTCGTGCGGATCAAGAGCGGAGATTCCCCCGAAGGCGTCGGCGTCCAACTCGTCGCGCCAAACGGCGTTCGAACAACCGTCTATACCGACGGCGCCGGCAAATTCGAATTTCCCAAGATGCAGGCCGGCTCCTACACCTTGCGCATTGCGACGCCCGTGCCATTCAAGCCTTACCGGCGCGACTCGGTTTCGATTGATGGCGCTGCCAAGCTTGGCGAGATCGTGTTGGAGCGGGTCGCCGACTCGGACAATCTGCCGGCCTCGGCGGCGCTGGAATCCCAGCTCAGCGGCGCCGAAGTTCTTTGGAATATTCCCGGCACCGCAGAAGAAAAAGCCACCTTCCAGAAAAATTGCTCGGGGTGCCACTCCTGGCAGCAGGTTTTCCGGAATCGCTTCGACGAGCACGGCTGGAGTCTGGTCGTGGACCGCATGATGCACTTCAGCGGCACCGCGATTGCAGTTCGCAACCGGGCGATGTCGGATCCGGATCCCGAGTACACG
>QHXC01000719.1 GCA_003222815.1 Acidobacteriota bacterium
AGCGGGCGATGAGGCCGGTTCGAACGGCGTGCTGATAGATGCGGGTGAAGAACCAGAACGCGGATGCGAGATACAACACAGCGAGGCAGCCGCCCCACAGTAGCGCGCTCATCGGCGCTGCGCGGCCCGCAACGATTGCACGCAAGCCCTCGAACACATACGATGGCGGCAACAGGCGCGAGAGATATTGCATCCATACCGGAAGCGTCGAGACCGGGTAAAACACTCCGGCGAATGGCGAGACCATGGCCGGAACGGGCCAGATGAACCATTCTGACGCCGGTCCGAACCGCAGCACCACACCGCTACCGAAGATGCCCAGCGCGATTCCGAACAAAAACAACACGAGAAGGAATGGAACGACGGCAAGGCCGTAGCCGAAGAAGGGCAGGCCGAAAACCGTAGTCGCCAGGAGGAGCATCACGGCGAGCCCGACCATGCTCGACGCGGTGCTCGACAGCACAAGACCGCTGACGTACTCCGTCATCGACAGCGGCGATGCGAAGATATTCAGAAAATTGCGCGACCATACGTCCTCCATGAAAGTCAATGTCACCCCATGCATGACGCGGGTAAAGAAATCCCACAGCAGAACGGCCCCCAGAAGCACAGGGACGAAATTGAAACCCGATCGCGCGACGGTATTGAGGTACCTCGTGATGAATCCCCACAGCACGATGTCCACAGCAACCCACACGAATAGCGGCAACACGCGCGCAAGGCTTCCTCGCATCAAATAAAACTGCCGAAGCACAATCGCTGCGGTGCGGCTGAAGTACATCATCCTAGCCAAGCTCAAGCGCAAGCGGCTCTCGCGCCACTGTGATAAAGAGTTCCTCGAGCGTGCTCTTTCCGTGCTCGCCAGGCAATCTCTTGGGGTCTCCTTCAAGCAAAATCTTGCCGTGCGAGAGGAAGAGCACGCGGTCGCAAACGTCCTCGACTTCATACATATTATGAGATGTCCAGAGGACGCCCCCTGTGCCTTCCGATACGAATTTACGAATATTGTTGCGGATGTCGCGAGCCGTAGCGGGATCGAGCGATGCCGTGGGTTCGTCAAGAAGCAGGAGGTGCGGACGATTCAGCATGGCTTTAGCCAGACTTAGTCGCGTTTGTTCCCCGGAGGAGAGCACACCACTCTTCACGTTTCGAAATCTCTCGAGATCGAATTGCTTGAGAACTGCACTAATCCGTTCCGATAGATTCTTCACCCCGTATATCAGGCCGAAGATGCGCAAATTTTGATACACGGTCAGATTCCCCGGCAGTTGAGCGTAGACGGCTGCGAAGTTCGTGCGCTCGAGTGCTTGCGGGCGATGCATCGCGATGGACATGCCTTCGATATGGATATTGCCCGACGTGGGTTCGAGCACACCGAGAATCATATTGATGGTCGTGGTCTTTCCTGCTCCGTTTGGCCCCAGCAGCCCGACGATCTCGTTGCGGCCCACGTCGAATGAAATGCCCTCTACCGCAACTGTGTCGCCGTACGTTTTGCATAAGTTCGTAACGGAAAGGACTTTCGCCATAACCACACGGCTAGAACAGCTTTTGTGTCAAACCAACCACCGCACCACCGAAAAGGATCCAAACGGAATTCACACGAAAACGAAAAAGCACAATGACGCCAATGACGGTCAAAGCGAGCGACGTGAAATCGACTACTATAGAACGGCCGAGCTGATAGGTGACCACAACCATCAGTGCCAGTGAAGCTGCGTTGACGCCGTCCAGAAATGCGCCTGCGGTTTCAGATTGCCGGATTCGCGGCACCAGAGGACCGCTCAGCGCTACAAAGACGAACGCCGGAAGGAATATTCCCACAGTTGCTACAACTGCGCCCGGTGTGCCCCCGAGCACATAGCCAACAAAGGTGGCGGTCGTGAAGAGAGGTCCGGGAGTGATCTGACCGACGGCGATGGCGTCCAGAAGCTGTCCTTCGCTCAACCAATGCCATCGCTCCACCAAATCGGCTCGCAGAAAGGCCAGCAATACATAACCGCTTCCGAAGAGCACGGAACCAATCTTGAGAAAGAATAGAAAGAGCGGACCTAATCCGAATGTTGCCGAGGCCGTCGCCGCACCTGTGAAACCTGGGGTGATCAGCGCAAAGTATGGAATCTGGCTCCTTCGCACGAAAAGCTTTCCCAGGGCAAACAACAGCCCGGTTCCAAAGAGAGTCCATAACTCATGAACACCGAGAAAATTCAGGACCGTTCCGGCCGTCGCAACGAGGATCAACGGCTTGTTCTTCAGTGCCATGCTGCCGAGTCTCCATAACGCCTGGAGCACGATTGCAATCATCGCCGGTTTAACGCCGTAAAGTACTGCCTCGGCCTGTGGGAGCGAACCATACCGGATGTAAAACCATGCCAAAAACGTAACGATGAGCGATGCCGGGAGAATGAAACAAGTCCCTGCGAGCAGAAGCCCAAGCCATCCGGCTCTTCGCCGTCCGACGTGGAGTGCCATCTCAGTGGAATTCGGCCC
>QHXC01000242.1 GCA_003222815.1 Acidobacteriota bacterium
TCGGGGAGGTTTATTTCAGTTTTTCCGAGGATGAAGGAGAAACCTTTAGCGAACCGACGCGCCTTTCCGGTGTGCGAGGTAGCGATCCTCGAATGGCAGTTTCCGGGAATAGCGTGTACATCGCATGGCAGGGCAGCGAGCCGGGGTTCCGGCTCGCGATATCTAGAGATAATGGAACGACGTTCAACGAGCCGACACTCCTCCCCTACGGGCTTCTGGGGCAGTTTGCGGTTGTGGGCGAAGGGGTGTATGTCGTGGTGAACTGCCAATCGTTTCAAGACCTCGCTGAAGATCTTTGTCTGACAGTGTCCGAAGATGGCGGAAAAATTTTCAGCGAACCTGTGCCCGTTTCCAGAAGTCCTTCTTTGCGCTCCATAGATCCTAAACTCTCTGTGGTAGGCAGCAACGTCTATGTGGTCTGGCTCGAGCAAAAGCTGCAGGCAGAACCTCAACCGGACATCTACTTTGCTGTCTCAAGGGATCGGGGAGCAAGCTTTAGGGACCCGGTGAATATCTCGAACATCGCGCTGCTCCCCCCTTGGGCCGACGCGCTCGAGCCCTGCCTCGCGGCGAGCGAAAACAATGTCTACATCGCATGGATAGAAAATCGGCCTGGTCTGTTCTTTTCTCGTTCTAATGACGGCGGGATTACCTTTACTAATCCGGTTAATCTCACGGAAAGTCTGCAGGCTCAAAATACTCACTCCTGTCGAGCTGCGGCCAGCGGAAACAGTTTTTATCTCGCCTGGTACAGTCTTGTTTCGGGACGCGGCAACGTATTCTTCACTTTTTCCCCAGACAACGGACGTACGTTTGAGGATATCCTCAATTTGTCCAACGACGGCAGGACGAGTGCACCCGGTTCGCTGGTGGTCGCCGGCGCGGATGTCTACACAGCATGGGCGGTCTATGCAGACACAGGACGAGGCCTGAACGACTCCCCTTTCAGCCTACGAGGAGCTTCCGACATCTTTCTCATCCGAGGCAGGCACTCCATCGAATCCACGCCTGACGATCAAGAGTTCTTCTTTGCTCAAGTGGCCGATGGCGTATCGCCGGACCACTTCTGGAAGACAAGGTTCGTCCTCATGAATAACTCTACGTTGCCTTCTCCTGTTGCCATTCAGTTCTATGCGCCAGACGGAGGGCCGCTCAACGTGATGATAGATAACGACACGCGGAGCCTTTTTACTTTCACCATCCCAGGACGGGGGCTATTGCGGCTGGAAACGTCGGGCCGAGGGGAACTGAAAACAGGCTGGGCTGCACTGCGCTCGAGCCGAACGATGAATGTCCTCGAGAGCTTCCGGTTGTATGATACCGCACAGAATTTACTAGGTGAAACGGTTGTCGGCGCGTCTCCTCGGGTCTCGCCAAGTTCGGACAAGGAGCTTATGCTTTTCGTCAATACCACGGGGAATCAAAATACGGGTATCGCCTTCGTGAGTCAGGGCGTAGGAGAAGTGCGATTTAAATTAATGGATAAGGCGGGAAACGCAATTGCCAGAAAATCTATGAACTCGCCTTTTGGTGCGCAGGGTTCGTGGCATCGGGCCATGTTTATTACGGAGCTTTTCGGAGACTATCCCGGCATAACCGAATTTGAGGGCTCGGTTATCATAAGCAGGGCGGTAACCGCGATGGGTCTGAGGGCGACGGATCTGAATTTCCGATCGATTCCTGTGTACGTTGTCGATGGGAACTAACATAAACGCCGCTGCCTATCGTTTCCCAAAAGCAATCTCTTTTCCTTGCGTTCAGCTATAATGCGCCCACATTCATCGACACCACGGACTTTCTGACTTTCACGGCGTTCGCCACTGCCTGTAGGGCCATCCTGAGGCTATTGCGCACGCCGATGGAGATCTTCCAATGGAACGGAGTACCGATCGTATTCTGACCACACACGCGGGCAGGCTGGACGGGCCGCCCGACTTGATCCAAATGACAAGGGACATCATGGCGGGCCGCCCCGTCGACTTGGACGCGTTGGAGCCGCGAGTGCGGAGCGGAATAGTCGAAGTCATTCGTAAACAGGCCCAGGCCGGCATTGACGTCATCAGCGACGGAGAACTTGGCAAATTCGGATTCGGCAGCCCGGCGTACTATGCGCGGCGTTTGAGCGGGTTGGCGACCCGACGGTTGAAGCCGGGCGAAGCACCGTACATGGCACTGCAAACGAACGAACGGATCGAGTTCGCCGAATTCTATCGAGACCTTCAATTTCTACCGGCTCCATCGGAGCGAACGATCTGCAACGGTCCGGTCCAATACATAGGGCAGGAGGAGGTCCGGAGAGACCTCGAGTTTTTCAAGTCTGCGTTAGCCGAAGCGAATGTCAAGGTGGCGGAAACCTTCATGTGCGTGCTGGCCCCCGGCTGGCTGGAGCACTTTTTCTACAACGAATACTATTCCACCGACGACGAGTACCTTTTTGCTCTTGCGGACGCGATCAAGCATGAATACAAGGCGATCGTTGACGAGGGTTTCATTCTCCAGCTCGACGATCCGGCTCTGCCGGATACCTATGACATGATCGTCCCCGCCCCGAGCATTGAGGAATACCGGAAGTTCGCTGCAGTGCGGGTCGAAGCAATGAATCACGCGCTGCAAAACATTCCCGAGGACCGAGTGCGTTATCACATTTGCTGGGGAAGCTGGCACGGCCCCCACACACACGATCTTCCGTTGAAGCATGTGATCGATCTGATGCTCAAGGTGAAAGCAGGTGCGTACTCCGTCGAGGCGGCCAACCCTCGCCATGAGCATGAATGGAAGGTTTGGAAAGAAGTCCCGCTGCCACGCGGCAAGATCCTGATCCCTGGCGTGGTCAGTCACGCCAGCAACGTGGTCGAACACCCGGAGTTGGTGGCCGATCGCATCATTCAGTATGCGAACCTGGTCGGCCGCGAGAACGTCATTGCGGGGACGGACTGTGGAATGGGCCTCCGTGTTCACCCTCAGATCGCCTGGGCGAAGCTCAAGGCGCTTGCCGAGGGAGCGTCGTTGGCGACGAAACAACTGTGGGGTCGCAGCAGCGGTGCTTCTAGATGATCTCGGATCATCCGTTACGGAGGCGTCAGCAAATAGTCAAACGTGCGATCGGTGCCATCGTTCCTCTGGTGTTGTTCACTTACCTGAACAATACGTCGCAATTCTCTTCTCCAAGGTCCGGCTCTGCCTCTGTATTTGCACACCGGGGTGTAGGGCAGCGATACGACATCCCAATCGATGACTATATTTGCGCGGGGATGCCACGCTTGCGGTGCTGCGCGAAAGGCTTCCGTCACTCAGGCTGTTTTCGGTGGGATCCATCACGGACTGCCTCATCCGATATATCGCATACGGCTGGACAGGCGTTGTGCCTGCCCGCTGCTACAACTCCGCACTTTTTGTCCCTATCAACGTCGCGCCATGGCTCTGGGGTTGGCCCAATCGTTTTATGAATCCATCGAAAGCCCACGGGCTGGCATAACACTCCTCCAAGCCAAGCCGGGAAGCCGGCCGGGGAGGACCGACACCGCCCGTTATCTGGTCGAAACAAAACACGCTGATTATCTGTTCATCGTCATCCGTAATTCAGATTTCAAAACACGGCCACCAGACCCTCTCCGGGGAAGTGGATGTGGCTTGACCCCTTTTTCATGGTGACGCAGCCAATCACTCGCATGATCATTCTTTGCTGCATTTTGCGACGAAGTTTGCCCGTGGAGGGGCTTTTTTGATGCCGCTTCTTGCAGAGCGTCGGCAGCGCCGCCACCCTTGTCAGATGCAACCCGGCGTGTTAATATAACTCCATGATACCAAGGCATTTAGAGATGTTATTTTGGGACATCCGCGTCGCGGATTTCGATCCCAAGCTGTACCCCGAGTACACGATTGCTCGTATTCTGGAGCTGGGCAATCCGGAAGCGGTGTCCTGGCTCCAGCAAAACTTCACGGAGGAAGAAATCATCAAGACCATTCGATCAGAACGTCGCCTATCGCCCAAGTCCGCTAACTACTGGGCGCTCATCTACCGAATTCCTGCCGCAGAAGTGGCTGCCCTCCGTTAACCTTTAACCGTCTACCATTCGGAGAAACAAAAACCATGCCCGACAGAGTGTGGCATACCGAAGTTATGACCGCGGAAGCCGTAGATCTGTTGCGGGACTTGGGAGCCCGGGATTACATGCGGGCTTTCTATCTCGCTGGTGGACCGGCATTGGCGCTTCATCTGGGACACCGGAAATCCATCGATCTGGATTTTTTCAACGAGCAGACCGTGGATCAAGACATGCTCCTTTCCAAAGTTCAAGACTTTCCCGAGTTCTCTGTTGTCGCCAAAGAACCGCAAACGCTCCACTGCCATATCCATCGCGTCAAGGTCAGCTTCATCGGCTATCCGTATCCGATGCTCGGACCCGTCAGCGAGTTCGCAGGAGTGTCGGTTGCCGATCCGACGGATATTGCATGTATGAAAGTGAGCGCCATTGCCAGCCGCGGCACCAAGCGGGATTTCATCGATCTATATGAACTCGCGAAGCGCGAAAGCCTCGGCACTCTGCTCGGCAATTTTCAGAGAAAGTTTGCTCAAGCGAATTTCAATCTGGTGCACGTGTTGAAATCGCTCGTGTACTTTGCGGATGCAGAAAAAGATCCAGCGCCGGACATGTTGACCTCGTTTTCATGGGGGCAGGTCAAACAGTACTTCCTCACCAATGTGCCAACGATCAAGGTCACTTAACCTCGAAGCCGGTCCGCCCTAGCGGCGCCGGCTTTTTCAATGATGTTCGTACCGATGCATCCCGTATCCGACCTGAGATCCGCGATGAGTTTTGATTACAAGGATTCGCGGGAAGCGCCGGAAGAGGTGGGTGTTTCGGTTTGAGCCATTTTCCTGGTCTGCCATGCGAGGCACGATGGCGCGCCTCGGCTTGACAAAAGTCAGCCGATAGGCAGGTCAGCCAAGTGGGACGGGCGCCCGATCTCGGGGCTTATGACCTGGGACAGCCCGTCCCGCACTACGGACCGCGGCCATAACAGAGCCCACCGACCGGTCGACTATGCTGCAAACGGGTTTTCGTCTGCGCTCGGTCCATAGATGGACGGAACCGGGACATCGAGAAGGCGCAAATAGACCGAAAGCTGGCCCCGATGGTGATACCAGTGGTTCAACATGATCGAGCGGATGATCCCCACGCGTGGCGCCGAAAAGAGTTCCTTTCCGGCGCGAGTTAATTTCCAATTCGCCATCATTGTGCTGTCGTCAAATCCATTCAGGATAGATTTTGCTTCAGCCAAACTCCGTTCCAGAGTTGGAATCAGCTCGGATGCACTGGCAACGCTCGGCTGGTTACCGAAATCAATAACCTCGAATTCTGTTTTGGCGACGATGGTGGCAACACCTCCCGGCGTCGTCGCGACGTGGTGCGAGAGTTGGCCGAGCGACATCGATTTCGGATGAGGCTTCCAGTTCAGTTTCTCGTTGGGTACGCGTGCCAGAACGCGCCGCGTCGTGTCGGCTTCTCGGTCCAGTTCCGCAAGAATCGAATCGACTATTCTCATGATAAAAATCTCCTTCGTTTATGATGTCTCACGCGTGAGTGTCGAAAGATTCTCCACCGATCACGGTCAAAAGACAAGCGACACCTACAGAATCCGGGATTGCCCCGGCCTTCCTCTTCCGTGGAGTCAGGATTCTGTTTAAGCATGCTCGATTTCTGCAAACTACGTGGTCCTGCCTTCTGTTAGCATGGGCAGCTTACGTATTCCGGTTCGAGCGCGATTGGGCGCATCTTGACAAGGCTTCTGTTCGAAAACCGTGAGGGAGGGTCGCAAGTGACGAATGAGAAAACCCAAACGACCACGATGAAGTCCGCCAGCCGCACGCGGCCGTTTACTGCAGAGGAATACATCGAGAGCCTGCGCGACGGGCGCGAGATTTGGATTTATGGCGAACGCGTAAAAGATGTGACGACGCATCCGGCTTTTCGCAATACGGTTCGGATGCTGGCCCGCTTGTACGAGGCCTTACACGATCAGCGTAAAAGTATCATCTGTGCCGACACGGATACCGGCAGTGGCGGCTACACTCACAAGTTCTTCAAAGCTTCATGCAACACGGAGGAGCGTTTCTTGCGACTCTGGGAGCGAACTCCGGTTTTTATGAGCCGTTTGAGGAAAATGCCCGCCATTGGTACAAAAAGGCCCAGGAAGAAGTCAGCTTCGTCAATCATGCGATCGTCAATCCTCCGGTAGACCGCAACAAGGAACTGGCCGAGGTGCGCGATGTCTACATGCATGTCGAGAAGGAGACCGATGGCGGCCTGATCGTCAGTGGCGCTAAAGTTGTCGCTACAACGTCCACGCTGACGCATTACAACTTCATTGCGAACAACGGCGCGCTGCCGATCAAGACCAAGGATTTCGCGTTCGTCTGCATTGTCCCCACCAACGCGGCGGGTCTCAAGCTTTTCTGCCGTCCATCTTACGAGCTGATGGCGGAAGCAACAGGCAGCCCATTCGATTACCCACTGTCCAGCCGGCTCGACGAAAACGACTCGATCATCGTCTTCGATAAGGTTTTCGTGCCGTGGGAGAACGTGTTCGCATACGGCGACATCGACAAAGTCAATAATTTCTTCCCGCGTTCCGGGTTCCTGCCGCGTTTCATGTTTCACGGTTGCACGCGGCTGGCAGTCAAGCTGGATTTCATCGCGGGGCTCTTGCTTAAGGCGGTGGACGCCACCGGCGTCAAGGATTTCCGCGGCGTGCAGGCACAGGTTGGAGAGGTGCTGGCTTGGCGCAACCTGTTCTGGGGTCTCACCGACGCGATGGCCCGCACAACTACTCCGTGGACGCCGGGCTACGTGCTGCCCAATCTCGATTACGGGTTAGCTTATCGTGTGGTGTCCAATCTTGCTTATCCGCGCATCAAGGAAATCATCGAGAACGTGATGGCTAGCGCGCTCATCTACCTTCCGTCCCACGCCAGCGACTTCAAGACGCCGGAAATCCGCAAGTACCTCGATCAATTCGTTCGCGGTTCCAACGGCTACTCCGCGGTCGATCGCGTGAAACTCATGAAGCTGTTGTGGGACGCGATGGGTACGGAATTTGGCGGAAGGCACGAACTATATGAGCGCAACTACTTCGGCAATCACGAGAGCATCCGCTTTGAAGTATTGATGGTCGCCGATTTGATGGGCCAGTCGGCCCGGTACAAGGGCTTCGCCGAGCAATGCATGGCCGAGTACGACCTCGACGGCTGGACAGTGCCGGACCTGGCCGATCGCCATTACCCAACAAAGATCCGCAATATCCTCAGCGATAGTCCCCGAATTATTGGGACATACTAGCGATCGGAGGATGCCGGCGTCACAAGTGTAATAGGTAGCCGGCAGCGGGTCGTTCACTTCGTCTTTCCATCGCGCAGACATACCAGCCAACCTGGCGGCGATACCGAAGCCGGCGGTGGTCATCGTCAAGGTCGGTCTTGAAATCGATGACAATCCAGGTTCCGGATTCAAGAAACGCCAGGTCAATGACTCCCTCAAAGATATTGCCATCATTATTCCTAAGGGCGACCGGCAGTTCTCGGTGAACAGCCGAGGATCGGCGGGCTCGTTCGAGCGTGGCGTCACCGAGTGCATCGTGCACCGTCACGATGGCCGAATCGATTTCTTCTTCAGTCGCTGCGAGCATTCGGCCGTGAGTGCGGGCAAGTTGGGAGAGCTCGTCCTTGGTAGCCGTGAGCGACGCATCGCGCAGGACGAGGTGGACGAGGGAGCCGAACCGGGGGCCCCGGGGGCGACGAGCGGTTCGCGGGATTTGGATGATTTCGACACGGTCGGCGTAGCCTGGTGGAGGTTCGGGAGCGTCGGTGGCGATGAAGACGCTCAGGCTTGGCGTTGAGCCCTGTTGCAGCCGCGAGGAGCGCGAGGTTTTCCAGTCTTCGTAACGGCGAAGGCTTTCATCGGCGCGGCCGTCTTCGTCTTGAGAAAGGATGTCTTCGTAGTGCAGGCCGAAGCGGGGCTCGACGTTGAGGTTCAGGATGCTCGGGTCCCACCACACGACATCGTGGCCGCATTCGGTTTTGTGAAGACCGGGTTTGACGGAACGCTCGTGAGGGCCATCATGCTCTAACGGCCTCCAGAGAACTGTCGTTTCACCGAATGCGGGGCATGCCGGCGCGGGTTTGGAGTTCCTAAACTGCGACTTCGCGGGATAGATGGCTTTGTTCAGAGGGCTCAGCCAGCCATCCCAAGAATGATCTCCGACAGCAGGGACGACGAGGATGTCGCGAGCGCGTGTTGCGGCGACATATGCCACGCGGACACCTTCGGCTTCGTCGCGAGCGCATTCCTGTTGTTCATGATCGAGCAGCTCCCAGGGCGAGCAGCCCAGGACACGAATCGCGGCAAGGCGCGCGACAGGGTCGATGTACTTGTCGGCGTTGTTCTGGGCAATTTTTGCCGTGATGTCTGCGAGGATCACCACCGGAAACTCGAGCCCTTTCGCCGCGTGTACAGTCATGATGCGGACACCTTCCGCCGCATCCTCCAACACCGGGGGCTCGGTATTGCCCTCGCGTTCCGCTTTGGAATTCAACTGCTCCACGTATCCACGAAACGAGATTCCGCCGCCGAGCTCATAACCACGAGCCAGGTCTGCAATGTGGTACGCGTTCAGCAACACCTGGTTTCCCGCAGGACGCAACGCGAACGCCGCGTGCGCCCGCACGGCGTCAAGCAATGCGTGTACAGTCTCGACGGCCGAGCGCCAGTTTCTCCGCCGGTGCAGTTCGGCAAGCAGCGCAAGCGCATCGGTGATGGGCTTGAACTCCGTTGGCAAGCCTTCGGGTATCGGCCGGAACGGATGCAGCGAGCCAACTTCAATCCGATATCGGAGCAAAAGATTATCCGGAATGGCGAACAACGGCCCCTTCATGGTGGCGTAAACAGATAGCTCGTCGTCCAACCACTCGATCGCATTGAGCGCGGCCCGAACCGTTTCCACTTCCTCCCTTTCATGGAATGATCGAGCGCCCCACAGTAGATGCGGAATATCCCGATTCTCCAGAGCTCGCACGTACTCGCGCGTCATGTCGGTTTCCCAGGACATGAAACGCCGGAACAGAATCGCGATATGGCGCGACTCGATCGGAACCATCTCATCGTTGCGTTCGGGGTTGCGCACTTGCCAACCGCTCTCCTGCAACAGCCATTGAACGAAGGCTGCAGCCGCAGCGGGCAAGCTCGCCTCAATCGCATACTTTGCGACGTCGCGCTTTCCGTAAGGGCGGGGTACGGGTAGAGCGATGACGGCCGGACCGGTAGACGCCGGCGGCGCGAACTCTTCCAGCGGAACGTACGATGGCTGGCCTGTAACCGGATCGCCCTTCATCTCCGGTTCGAACGCTGCATTGACAGCTTCCTGAATCGGTCTCACGGAACGGAAGCTTTGTGACAGGTAGATGAGGTTGGCGCCTTTGTCTCGAAGCACCTGGCAGACATCCTGGTAAAAGATGATGTCTGCGCGGCGGAATCGGTAGATGGATTGTTTCGGATCGCCAACGAGCAACAGTTTGCCTGGCAAGGGTCGAACCGCGCGCCAGCCTGTTGCCGCGGGATCGTCCGCCGATAGGAGAATCAAGATCTCGGCCTGGATGGGATCTGTGTCTTGAAACTCGTCGACAAAAATGTGCGTGAATTGTTTCTGGAGAAAGCCACGAACACGCGCGTCGTCCCGGACCAGGTTGCGAGTGCGGATCAGGAGATCGCCGAAATCGAGCTTTCCCGAACGCGCCTTCAGGTCTTCGTATGTTTCGACGAGACCTCGCATCTCCGTCTGCAGCAGGCTGGCAAGATCGGCGCCGGACTTCCGTTCAAATTCCTGAAGCGCCGTGCGTAACTGATCTTTCCGAGCGACGACGTCATCACGTGTGTATTTTGTAGAGAATTTTTTGTTGTAACCCTTCCGAACGTCGCGCAGTTCCTGGGCAAGGGCGAGCAGCAGACCTTCAACATAGTCGTGGTCGGATCTTCGCAGCTGGGACTCGAAGTCGATCACACACTGAAGAGATTTACGCAGCTCGTGGTTCTTCGACTCACAGGTGGATACCATCTGCGCAAGCTCGGCCGTTTGAGCGACAAGGGCGTCGATCTCCCGTTCGCGATCAAACGGATCGCGCCGCCATGCCGCCGGGAAATCACGCCACTCGACGAAGCGCGCGCCAGCCATCCGAAGCTGATCCAGCGGACTGCCGTCATCGCCGCTCCGCACGGATGTCATGCGGCTCAACACGCGACGCAAGCCGGGAGACATGTCGTCCAGAGCTTTCTGGATCCACGCATCAAATGCGCGTGAATACATCGCGGATGCCTGATTCTCGTCGAGCTCTTCGAATCCTGGTGGAATGCAAGCCTCGACGGGACGCTGCCGCAGGATCTCTGCACAGAACGAGTGAATCGTTCCGATGCGTGCTTCCTCCAAACGCTTCAGTGCGTCTTCGAGATTCTGAATCTCCGCCGCGGAGGACACCGTCGCGCGCGCCGCGTCGAGCTCCAGGCGCAAGCGCAGCCGCAGCTCGCCGGCGGCTTTGCGGGTGAACGTGACGGCGGCGACGCGATCCACCGTTGTCCGGCCCGTGCGGAGAACGGCTGCGATCCGGCGCACCAGCTCGGATGTTTTCCCGGTGCCGGCGGCCGCTTCGACGATCAAAGTTTCGTCGAGAGAAGTGCGGATACGTTGACGGGAAAGCGCATCGCTACTCATAAATGCTTTAGCCCGCGTTTGCTTGGGTCTCATATCCTCAGCGTTATGGAATCGCTCGGATTTGCTCCAAAAGCCGAAGTCGATCCGTGTTTTTGCGCTGGATACGAGTCTCCTCATAAGGTCCGCAAACGATTTGGTAATCGCAATTCGAACAGGCATCCTTGCGAGGGGCTGCGGGAAGAAAGCCCTGCGACAGCGACTCGTCGATGATTTCAATCACCTTTGATAAGTGCCGGCGCCCTTCATCGGTCACCGGGATCTCATCAAGCTTGTAGCCACCGCGCTGTGTGCAATAGAAAAGCCGTGTCGCCGCTGCCGGCTTGCCCAAAAGACCCTCGGCCGCTTCGGCGTACACCAGAGGTTGAAGAACTTCGCCGTTTCCAGTGAATCCGAATGCGGGATGCGGCCTTCCAGTCTTATGATCGGTGATCCGAAGTGTGTCATCCTTCTCCTCGACCATGTCAATCGCGCCGCGCACCAGCGTGCCGTCGGAGAGCGCCACGGCAGGAGAATCGATCCCGAACGGCAGTTCGAACCATTTGGGGACCCATCCGTCATTCATTTCCGCAAGCTGGCGTGTCCAGCCGCGGAGGTCCCAGCGGAGGTTCTCCATTTCGTTCTCCCAGACTCGCGGGATGGCGGGTGAGAGAAGATCTTGGTAGACGGCGGCCGTTGCGGCGAAAACCTGATCGGCGATTTTAAGAACATCCGCCTGGTTTGCGCTGGTGATGGGCAGCAGATGTAAAGAATGCAGCTCCGAGAGAAGCCGGAATTGAATCTCGTGCAGTAACCTGCCGCGCGTGAGTGGATCCAAGCGTTCGAGGGCGGCCGCTTCCTCACGCGGTTTGAGGCGATGGATGGAATGGAGAAGAAATCGATAGGGGCAGACCGCAAATTGCTGAAGAGCGGTCGCGGAATAGGCGCGTTTCTTCGGCCGGTATTGCGACAATCCGTCGAGAGTTGTGAGATCGGGGTCCACAATCCCGTCTGCGTCCGACCATCGAGAACTCCATCGGTACCACCGCGCCTGAAGCGATCGTTCAAGGTTCTCGTTTGCCGAGAGCAGATAACGCGCTGCGCCGCGGCGTTGGGCTGCGGGCGCGCGTATCAGGTTTCGGATGATCGCGAGGTCATATTCGGCATCGTCGACAGCGTCTTCAGGATTCTTAGGAGAAGGCCAGCCGGGCTGCGATTGAGAAGCGTCGGCCGCAGCGCGTTGCAGTTCCTGAAGGTCGGGGACGTGACCGCGGACCGCGCGCATGACCTCGATTGCGTAGAACGATGGTCCTCGAGATCGTCCCTGGCCGAGATTCATCCGCGGATAGGAAATGCACAGCCGGGCTTCAGCCGCTGCAGCCGCAGTCTGCAACAGGAGCCGTTCCTCAGCGACGCGTCTGTCCTGTACTTCCAGGTTTGAGCTGACAGACTTCCGGTCCGCATCCAACAGCAGCGGATCTTCGAATGCCCTTTTCGGAAAGAGATCTTCACCCAGGCCTGGCAGGAACACGGCGTGAAAAACGAGGCCGGCAGCTTCTGGAATCGTCGCCACCAAAACTTTGCCGTAACGGCGTTCTGTTGGTTCGGTGCGAAGGAATGTCAGCCGGTGCGTCAGCACTTCGCGCACTTCGTCGAGAGTCACCGGACCCGCGTTGATCATGGGCCGGAGCTCAGCCAGTGTCGAAAGCACAGCTTCAGGCTCACGAAGCGCCATCGCTGCGAGACGCTCCAGCGCATCTAGCCACGCACCCCACAGATCGTTCCGGGGCAGCCGATCTAGAAATTCAATCAGGGGAAGCGCAAACTGGCGCAGATGCTTTAAGCGTTCAAGCTGCCGCTGGACATGGGCCAGCCGCGGCTCATCTTCGCCACGGAGTTCTTCGATTTGTTTTTCAAACTCTTGTTGCTGGCCGTCGAGCCTTCGGACCCATCGATCGCGTCCTCCGATCACCGCCGCGTCCACGAGCAGCCGTTCCCAATGTTGAGGAGTTCGTAGTTCCTTTGAGGGCCGCGAAGGAATAGGGGTTTGTTCTTCGGGCCGCAGATCTGGGAAGAGCTCGCCTTGCACGGGCACCCAAGCCGGCTCTCGCTTCGGAGGTTCCCCCTGCTCGTCGGGTTCGGGTACCTGACCGAGTGACAGGTATTCGCTAAATCGCGACGCGCTTAGTCCGTCTGCTGCGCACGCGAGCAAAGCCAGAAATGCACGGCCCGAAGGATTGGGCCTGCGGCTACCCCGAGTGAAGAATGCCGGTATGGCGGCCCGCCGCAACGCGTCTTCGACCAGCGGCTGATATGCCTCGGGATTCCGAAGCAGAATCGCCATTCTGTCGAACGCTACGCCCGATTGAGCGGCCGCAAGAATCGAACGGGCCACTTCAACGCACTCTCGCGCCTCGTCTGTGGCGGAACGAAACTGCAGACTGGAGTCGAGCACGCCTTTCGGCGGAGCCGATGTCGAGAACACGTGTTCACGAAGTCGACTCAGCGCATTCGAGTTCCCATCACCCATGGGTTTCGCCTTGGCATTCAACCCGTGCTCGAGTAAGACAACGGTCCGCTCGTCGCGGGGGCTGGTTACAGCGAAAACCGCTCGGGCTCGGGCGGCCAATCGCGCGATGAATTCCAGCTGGAGTTCGGAACGCGGCGCCACATCGAGGAAGACCACGGGAAAACCTTCAAATCGATATTGCCCATCTTTGATGGCCGCTGCAGCCGTCCCGTAGACTTGCGCCAGATCCGCGAGACCTGCATCCGTTAGATATCGTTCGAATGCAATTAGCAGCACCGCTAGATCGGGTCCCGCGGGTCCGCTCTGGCGCAGTCCTTCAACGTCGACATCGTTCAAACGAAGTTCGGTGAGAGTCGAGGCGAGTGCGCGGAAGAATCCCGGAGCCGTCGCGACCGGCTCAAACCACTGCAATGCCGTCTCCGCCCGGCAATCCTGAACTGCGCGCGCAGCGAGCGCATCGATTGCAACACCTGCCAAAACGGATTTTCCGGAGGCGGCCAGGCGCTCCGAAGCAATCTCGACCGCGAGAGCCGCAAGGCTGAATCGATGGATCCCAAAGCTTCCTCCGGACTTCAGGCAGTGCGCGCGCGCAAGTTCATCCGCAGCCATCCTTGTTGCGGACACAACCAGCACTTCCTCTCCCGAGAGCGTCTGAAGGAACTCCTCGCACGCGCGGATGCGATCATGTGCTGCCAGCGAGGTGATGAACTGATACAACAGCCTCAGCGATCGCGTTGGCTGATCCTACATGGCTGTTAGACATTGGGAATCCGGCGTTGCTGATTGCTGATCTTCCGTGACTTGGTTAGCCAAGTATGTTGTTACCCTTGCAAAGCAGGGGTGGCCGCGCCATCAAAAAGAATGATGCCGCAGGCCACCAAAGTTGGCGCGGACGGGGTGGTCCGTCCTCGAAACGTGTTTGGAATGCGTTTCGGAACATCCGTCCCCGAAATTCCCCGTGGCTATCCCTTGTTTTGTGGCGCAGCCACCCCTCCTGTTTCAGAAGGGGAATCCGTTTCCTTAAGCCGGTCGAGCACGTGTTCTTGGATCCACTTGGGATCCCACCATTCCGTTGGATTGACCGGCACTCCGTGCAGAAAGAGTCCAAAGTGCAAATGGTCTCCCGCCGCCAGTCCGGTGGCCCCGCTCTTTCCGAGGACGTCCCTTTTCTTCACCATCTGTCCGGTTTTGACGTCGATCGAGCTCATGTGACCATACAGTGAAATCAGCCCAACGCCGTGATCAATCATCACGGTATTGCCGTAAATGCCAAAATAGTTCGCCAGGATGACCTTCCCGTCATTGGCTGCTTCGATCGGATATTGGTGCACGACAGACAGATCGAACCCAACGTGGTCCTGCTGATCGACTGGTTTCCCCTGATATACGTATGTCCGCCGATCCGCAAAAAAGGACTCCACTTTGGAGTTGCTCAACTGCAGGAAAGCGCCGTTCCAAAGAAACTGTCCCGGCGACTCCCTGGCTAACTTCGCAATGGTCTCGTGGTTCTGGCGCCGCAACTTGCTGTTGATTTCCACGAACGTCTTGACCGGATCCCCCTGGTCGTGGATCTCGGGAGTGTGAGCCATAATTTCGGGAACAACTTTCTTGACGAAACTGTCTTCCAGCGGAATATCGCGGCTGCGAAATTTGCGGGGAAACACTTTGTGCCAGAAGTCCGCCACGGATTCGTTGCCAGCGGAGTCACGAGCAACCACCTTGACAGGCGTGTCCGCAGGCAGGTCATAGGCCAAGGCGAAAAGCGCAAAGTGGAGGTTTTTGTCAACCTTGTTGGCGGAGTTGGCGGGAAAGCCGGGAAAGAAATGCGGTCCAACCTGGACGCCCGATACTTCTGCATCGTCCGAGACCCGGTATACCACAAATTCCGATCCGCCCTGATTAATGTAATGCTGTCCGGAAAGCACCTCCAATTGAGGAGGTTTGATGTCGAACTCAAAATCCTTCGAAAGCAGAGTTCGATTTCCCCGTAGAAAGTTGCGGAGGGCATAGTCGGAGACGCTGATATCTAAGGTAGCCGGACCGTCGCGTATTGCGTATTTTTCCGCGATCAACTTTCCAACGTCATAGGTTTTGGACTTTTCGGCCCCCGGTCGATCAAACGAGTCGTCCGCAAGGACGAGTGACTGGTCCTTCGTCTTGAGGAGAATCGTCACGTGTCTCAAGCCGGTTCCGGAATCTTGGACCGTCAATCCCACAGACGGGGCCCGGCCCAAGGCCTTGAAGTCGCGATCGAACGCGGCCTCAGGCGCGTGGCCTTCCCACCGTTTGTAGGTCACGACAAGAGCCGCCAGAAGGATGACCAAAACTAATGCCACCAAAACGGTGGAGATCGATATGCTTCGCGGCGGCTTCTGCATTCTGGAGTTCATCATTTTCATGGCGAGATTGTATCTCGGGGTCTTCTAAAAAATCATGAGTCAGTTTAGGTGAAAGAACATTCACTGACGGGAAATCGCGGCCCGGCCTCCGCGCAGGACATACTTCTGAATCTTCCCCGTGGCTGTCTTCGGAAGCTCCGGTATAAAAGTGAACCCGTTGGGAACCTTGAAGTGCGCCAGGTTCGCCCGCGCGAACTCCCTGATTTCTGCTTCCGTCGTGCTGGCTCCCGCCCTGAGAACGACGAAGGCATGAGGAACTTCCCCCCACTTTGGGTGGGGTAAACCGACAACCGCGACTTCCTTGATGGTGGGATGCCGGAGCAGGACGCCCTCCACTTCCACGGAAGAGATGTTCTCTCCGCCACTGATGATCACATCCTTGAGGCGATCGCGTATCTCGACGTAGCCGTCGGGATGAATCACCGCCGCATCCCCGGTGTGCATCCAGCCTCCGCTCATCGCCTGCGCCGTGGCCTCCGGATCCTGGTAATAGCCCTTCATAACGACGTTCCCTCGGACGACGATTTCACCAAGGGTTTTTCCGTCGCGCGGTACCTCAAGACCCTCCGGGTCGACCACGCGCAGCTCTCCGGAGGTCACGAGTTCGACGCCTTGCCTGGCTTTGATTACGGCTCTATCCTTCGGACTGAGTTTGCGGTGTTCTTCACGGGGTTCGCCAATCAGGATGAACGGCGCTGTTTCGGTCATGCCGTAGGCTTGAGTGACCTCCCAGCCGAGGTCGCCTTCAATGCGTTCTATGGTTGCGGCAGCCGGCGGTGCTCCGGCCGTCACCACTCGGACACCTCGACGGACGTCATGCAGAAGTTCCTCCGGCGCATTCGCAAGTGCAATGAGCACTGTCGGCGCCGCGCAAAGAAGACTGATCGATTCCTGATTGATCAACTGAAACACAGCTTTCGGTTCGACCTTTCTGAGACAAATGTGAGCGCCGCCCACGGCCGTCACAGTCCAGACGAAAGTCCATCCGTTCGCGTGAAACATCGGTAGTGTCCAGAGATACCGATCGGCGCACGTCATCGATACATGAATCAAGGTACCAACGACGTTCATGTACGCGTTGCGATGCGTGATCATTACGCCCTTCGGCTTCGATGTAGTACCGCTTGTGTAATTGATGGACAAAAGATCGTTCTCCGCAATTTCCGGACGGACGAATTTCGGAGGCGCATCCGCGATAGCGGTCTCGTAGTCCAGCCACCCAACGCGGCTGCACTCCAACGCAACGAAGTGCTCGACCTGGGGCAATTCGCTCCGAATAGAATCGACGGCATCGAGAAGGTCGGTGTGTGCGCACACGACTCGCGAGCCACTGTGGTTGATGAGGTACACGAAGTCTGCCGGCGTTAGCCGGTAGTTGATTGGAACAACCACGGCTCCGATCTGCGGGACCGAGTAGAACGACTCGAGTTGCGCGTGGGTGTTGGGCGCGATGTAAGCCACACGGTCGTGCTGGCGAACGCCGAGGCCTTGAAGCACTGCCGACCAGCGATCGCACCGGTCGAAGAACTCGCCGTAGGTCCATCGCGCTTCACTGTCGATAACGGCCTCACGATCCGCGTAAAGCGTTCGCGCTCGACGCGCAAATTCGATCGGACTGAGCGGAAGTTCCACGGAAGCCCTCCGGCGTTCTAGCGGTGGTATTGGCGTCCATGAGTGTCGCACGCGTATCGCCGTTAACGAAGAAAAAGCGCTAATTGCTCCGGCGGCGCTTCATCGATGGCAGAGCAGTTGAAGATGGTTTACGTGCTGGACACAGGGGAAGTGGAACGGATTCCCCTCCTGGAACAGGGTAATAATATACTTGGCTAACCAAGTCACGGAAGATCAGCAATCAATCAGCAACGCCGGATTCCCAATGTCTAACAGCCATGTGCGATCAGCCAAAGCGATCGCTGAGGCTGTTGCGTATTTTTGTTAGGTATTCGTGATCGGCGATGGCGGATTGCTTATGTTGGGAAGGCTGGTGAGCCAAGTATGTAGATGCCCTTTTGTAAGGAGGGGAATACGCGTAATTGTTCAACATTCGTCCCACACCCGCGTGTCCAGCGCGAACTGTAGGTAAAGATCAGCGCCCCAAAAAGGAAATGGTCGCTGCACCTCTGCTACTTTGACCCGGCCCTTTCGGAATGTCTCGGTCCGTTGCCCGTCCCGAGGCGTCGGCTGGTGGGCGCTACCCGCCGCCAGGTCTTTCTCCCGACAGCACCGACCGTGGATTGGATTCGGTCGATCGGCTCCAGCTTCCTAGTCCGACGAACAAAGCTTTTATACCCCGTCCGTCGATCATCTACCGGTATTCAAAGTCGCATGAACTACA
>QHXC01000243.1 GCA_003222815.1 Acidobacteriota bacterium
CACCAGCGGGGCTTCCGCCGTCACATTGACCCGCTGCTCGACGTTCCCCACTTCCAGCGTGATGTTGACGACGGCTTGCTGGCCCACGGCCAGCGTGATCCCGCTCCGCACCTGCTGCTTGAATGCGGTCTTCTGCACAGCGACCTCATATTGCCCCACAGGCAGGGACGGGACGCTGTAGTTCCCGTTGGCATCAGTTTGCGCGGTGCGCGTGGTCCCGGTTTCCACGTGCTGGACGGTTACGGCCGCTCCCGGCACGACGGCCCCCGATGCATCCCTCACCACGCCGGTGATGGAGGCGGTCACCTGCCCCCAGCCGGTCCCGGAAAAATGGAACAGCAGCAAAAGCAATGCCAGTTGATGACACGTCCGTTTTTGCATTTTCATCCTGCCTGATGGGTTTGCCATTCTAGCAGGATTCGGTCGGTGCTGTCGGGAGAAAGACCTGGTCGCGGGTAGCGCCCACCAACCGCCGCCTCGGTTCGGGCAACGGGCCGAGACATTCTGAAGGGGTCGGATCAAAGAAGCAGAGCTACAGCGACCATTTCCATTTTTTACATCTCTTTTTACTTAGCCCAGGGTATGTGGCGGGCGGGTGGAGCCGATTCCGGACGCGAATGCGATTCAGGTTGTTCTCTGGAGCCGCGGCCGGAGCACCGTCCGCGAGGTGTATGAGATTACGCCGCTATGGCTGTCACTACTCGCGAGTCGTAAGGTTAATGACTTCGACGTGATCACGCGCCTCCGGCCAGGCGTAACGGTTCGAGAGGCGCAGTCGGAAATGGACGCGATCTCGCGACGTCTTGCGACTGCCTACCCTCAAAGCAATGCCAACACGAAAGTTCAAGTCGTCCCACTCCGCGACCACCTACTCGGAAAGAACCGGCGCGTCCGCGGTCTCCTGACGATATGCACCGTCTGCGTTCTGCTCCTGGCTTGCGGGAATGTGGCCAACCTTCTCTTGTCCATCGCAGCCGGCCGTCAAAAAGAAGTCGCTATACGGTCAGCGCTTGGCGCTTCGACGGTCCGCATCGCGCTACAATTTCTGGTGGAGTCCACGTTGATTGCATTCGCCGCAGCGTCACTTGGCGGGCTGTTTGCCTCCTGGGGCATACTCCGGAGTGTTATTTGAGGTACGACCACTGGATCCGATCGTGTGGGTGATCGTTTCAACGGCGATGCTGGCGGTCGCGTGCCTGGCGAGTTACCTTCCCGCACGCCGCGCTTGTACCATGTGCGTTCCCAGATAATGTCTCAGCTGGCGCGGCGCTCACCTACACCGTGTCCTTTCGGCAGAGCTGCCTAAGGCCGGCGGCGGCTATTTTGTCGAGGCAAGAATGCGGCGGACCGAAGTGCGGCCGATCTGGAGCCGGCGGCGATGGCGGCTGTACTGGCGTGACGGACTCCCCTTAAGCCTTGACGATCTTGCTTCGCTTCTGGCATCTCACGAGGTTGGAACTGTGATATTTCGATCACTGACTCGCTGGAATGAGGCGTGCATATCGGGCGCAAGTGCCTTCCCGTCGCGAAAAGAAGCTCTCTAGCGCTTCATTGCAACCTTGTCTCTTGTCACAGGCCCTTGGGATATGTGTCTAATTAAGCGGTGGGCCGGAATATGATCCAAATCAATCCTTTTACTGAAACTGAGGTATCCGACGCGGACGACCTGGATCTCGTAAACCGCATAAAAGGTGGCGATCGAGATGCGCTTGAGTTACTTGTGAAGCGCCACCAAGCCTGGATTTACAACATCGTGCTTCGGATGGTCTATGTCCGGCAGGATGCTGAGGACGCCACTCAAGAGATTTTAATCAAGATCATCACGAAGCTGTCCACATTTCAAGGCCGAAGCAGTTTTCGGACATGGTTGTACCGTATCGCCATCAACCACATCTTGAATATGAAGCGCGGCCGGGCAGAACAGATGGAATGGACTTTCACAAAGTACGGCGATGGTCTTTCCAGCGCGCCGGATGCCGACTTGCCCGATCCGAAATCCGTTCCCGTCGACGTGCAACTGCTCGTTGATGAGGCCAGAATCGGCTGTACAACGGGGATGTTGCTGTGTCTAGACCGGGAGCAGCGACTGACCTACATCTTAGGCGAGATCTTTGGCATCACTGATACCGCCGGCGCGGACCTGCTAGAAATCACGCGGGAAAACTTCCGCCAGAAGCTTGCGCGAGCCCGGCGTGACCTTCACAGTTTCATGCAGGACAAATGCGGGCTGGTGAACAAGGCAAATCCATGCCGCTGCGCAAAAAAGACGCAGGCATTTATCAAAGCCGGCTATCTAGATCCTCACAATCTCCTGTTCGCTAGTGCGCATGTGCAACGAGTTCGGGGACTCGCCGAGAATAAACATGAAGATGTGAACTCGCTGGATGCAGCTTACGCGGAAATTCACAGAGATCATCCGTTCCAAAATCCGCCTGATTTCATCGCATCACTGCGAAAACTTATGGATCGACCTGATTTCAAATCGATCCTGGAAGTTTAAACACCAAAAGGAGGAATTTCGTATGCGGAAACTGATTCTGCTTGCGGCATCGATCTTTTCGTTTGCGTTGCTGCCCTCCTGCCGCCGCGAAGCCGACGACTTTACTTCTGAAACGATCATCGGACTCGAACGTGGCGCCCTCGACCGGTGGGGTAAAGGCGATCCGCAAGGCTACATCGAGTTGTTCGCGCCGGATGTGACGTACTTCGATCCGTTCCAGGAGCGTCGCGTGGACGGGATCTCGGCGATGACGGACCTGCTACTCCCGATCACGGGCAAGATCAAGATCGACCGTTATGACATGCTCAATCCGGTCGCGCAGCACTATGGGGACATAGCCCTGCTCACATTCAATCTAATCAGCTACGGAAAGACCCCGGATGGGGCGGAGAACGTATTGGCGCGATGGAACAGCACGGAAGTTTATAAACACACCGAGGCGGGCTGGAAGATCATTCACTCCCATTGGTCGCTGACGAAGCCCGAATTGAGAAATGCAGAGGTGGCATGACGCACCTGGATAAGTTGGTCGCCCATACGGTCTGGGCCAATGGGGAGTGGATCACTTTCGCAGCCAAGAATTTTCCTGCAGATGATTTCGTGTTGGTCAGGCTCAGGCAAAATTTCTGGACCAGGCGCCATTCAACGGACCGCCATCGTTTCAAGGCACATTCAGCTTCACCTCGGATGTGCCTGTCGGTGTGATCGCGCCGCGAGGGCTCACCAACGAGCGCAGCGAATTCCTGATGTCAACGCTTCCCGTCATCGATACCACGGCGCCGCCGGGCAGCGGAACCGTGGTCGTTCCACACTTTGCGGATGGCGGTGGTTGGGTCACACAGATCCTTCTCGTGAATCCAACAGACAATCCGATGACGGGGAACTGACCGCTTGTTCAGGCCGGAGGAGGTATCGTGGGACGCGGATGGCGTGGTATTCCGACTGCGCCTTGGCGTTTCGGATAAATGCCCGGCTGTCCGCGCCAAGTGTGAGTGAGCAGTCCGAACTTGACCGTGTTAACGGCTGTTTCCGTTCTCGTTCCGCATCAAAACACATACTTCAAGGCGAACTGCAGAATGCGTGGATCGCCAGCGGACAAACCACTTGTACCGCTGACGTCGGTCTGAATTTTTCCGAACGTGCCTTGATTCACCGCCGCGATAGGAAGTCCCGGATTCAGGTGATTCGGGAGGTTGAACGATTCGCCACGCACCTGAATCGACTTTCTTTCCGCGATGCGGAACGTCCGAGAGACGGACAGATCCAATTGGATAAGGCCCGGAGCCTGCAAGGAGTTTCGCGGCACGTTGCCCATGGTACCCATAGGCGGAATGACGAACGCCTTCGGATTGAGCCATCCATCCACGCTCTTGTTATCCAGATAGGGGCTCACGCCGGCGACCTGATTGGGTCGCTGGTTTCCTCCGCCCTCGCCGTTAAGAAGGTTGTCCGTCCCTACATTAACGGTGAAATAGGATCCCGATTTGACCTTCAAGATTGGGGAGAACTGCCAGTCGCTCGCAAACAGCCGCAGCATATTGTTAGAGAACCTTGGCGTCTGCGCTACCGCGGAGAGAGTCAACACGTGACGCTGATCCGTGCTCTGCTGACCAGCGTCATCGCATGCTCCACGGTCAAGGCGGCGGTCGCCAGGAGTGACGGAAGACACACCGTTGTTTCCGGGATTGCCATTCCACAGATCGCTGATGCAGTGCGACCATGTGTAGTTGGCAAGTATGGTCGTACCCCGGCTCAGGCGTTTCTGGACCTGAACGTACATGCCGTTGTAGTTGCCCGTTCCGTCATCGTAGCTCGTCGAAATGATCCCGTAATATTGACCGAGCGCCGGGTTCTTCATATAAAGAGCTCGCCGCTGGTTTGTGTTGGCAGTGGTCGAGCACACGGAATATGACGTTGGTCCATTCACCGTGTTCAACGTGCACGGACCCGTTCCGAGGAAGACAGCCGGATTGAGCTGTTGCGCATTGATGAGATGTGAGATCGTATTGCCGACATAATTCACGCTTAGCAGCCAATCTTGGCCGAATTGCCTCTGAACACTCAACGAGAACTGGTTTACCGTTGTGGGGTGCCAGTGCGGGTTGTCCGTAACATAGGAAGCAAAAGTGGGGAAGATGATGTTCTTGTTCAGCACAATCGGCAGAGGATTTCCGCCCGGATAGCTGCCCCACGGATCCTCCACCTTCGGATTATTGATCATGATTACGCTTCCGTACGGTGAATCCTGCGCCATCGCACTCATCGAGTACAAAGCACCACGGTCGGTAAAGATTCCGGCCGAGGCGCGGATCGACATTTTCCCGTCCCCTTTCGGATCCCATGCCAAACCCAAACGGGGCGTAAAGATTTTGTACCGGTTATAGGCAATGCTCTTTTGGCCCCACGTCCACTGAGGATCGCCCGGGAAGATCAGGCCTGCCGGTGCGGTCGGGTAAACCGTGCTGTGCACGTTCTGATTGAAATAAGTCCAGGTCGAAATAGTCAAACCATCCGTGTTTGTTCTTGAATGCAAAGAATGGTTCCCAACGCAGACCGTAATTGATGGTGAGACGCTGAGTCGCTTTCCAGGAATCCTGCACGTAAGCGCCAAAATATTCCTGCCGGTTGTACAAGTAGGATTGAACATTGCCTTGTGCCCAGCTAACGGGCTTACCGATTAGAAAATCGGCCATTCCAAGCCCAGTGATGCTCCCGTTGAAAGTCATCAAGCCGGTCGCATTGATGCCTGACTTGTAGTTCAGAGCGGTGTGGATGTAGCTCGCTCCGAATCCGAACTGATGCGATCCTCGTGCCCAGCTTATATCTTCGCTGATGTTGGGGTTCGGCCCGCCGTGATCGCCGTTGATGATGGCGTTGCCTCCGCCGATGTTGAAGCCGGCACCTCCTCCGGCCGCACCTACATTTCCTCCAGAAACGGCAATGCGCGGCTCGGCGTCGGGATTGTAGGGAGCATTGACGCCCAGTTCGGGCCAAGTGGCGAAGTGGTCCGTTATCTTTGGAATTTCTTGCCGGCTCGCTCCAATGTGAAAGGAACTGACGACATTGGCACTAAACAAGTACGTGCTTCCGATCGACAGCGCGTACACCCGATCGGCCTGACCGTTCCTGCTCAACGTCAGCGCATTCGACGGATCGAATGTCGTGGGAATATTCAGATTTGTGACGAAGAATCGCCCGAATATGGAGTGCTTATCACTCTGCTGCCAATCGAGCCTGGCGACTTCCATGTGCTCACTCTGATTGGATGTCAGTCCAAAGTTCACCTTGCCACATGGGTCGCTGGACTGCGGCAGCCGCGCTTGGACTTTCAGAGCGAAGGGGCTGAGCAGCGACGGCGAAATCTGGTTATTCACGAATCCCTGAGATGCCGCCAGCATAACTGGCCTAAACTGGCATGTAGGCCCGGCAAAGGTAGTGAAATCGCCCCGAAGCATGGCTGGACTGGGAACGTAGGCGGTATTCTGTGTCGGTTCAGAGCGCTGAATGGTGCCCTGATATCCGCCAAAGAAGAAAAGCTTGCTCTTGACGATGGCACCGCCGAGGGTTCCCCCGAATTGGTTTCGCTTCAGCGTGTCTCGCTTCGGTGCAAAGAAGTCTCGCGCATTGAAGATTCCATTTCGTACAAACTCAAAGGCGTCGCCATGGAAGTCGTTCGTACCTGACTTCGTGATGACGTTTACGTTAGCTGATGCGTGTACGCCGTACTGTGCCGGTAAAGCGCTGGATTCGACTTTGAATTCCTGTAGCGCATCCGGAAACGGCAAAGGGAGATTCAAGCTATTGTAGGCATCATTGTGCGCGACGCCGTCAAAGTTATAGGCGGTCCAGTTCGAAATCCCGCCTGCCACGGAAATCATGATCGTCGGATAATTGCGGACCGAGTTCAAGAAGCCACTGCCGCCGAGGGTCGCCGTTCCGGCAAGGAAAACGAGTTCAGTCACGTTGCGCCCATTCAATGGCAGCTCGAGAATGCGCTGGTTATCCACGACTGTTCCGATACCGGTGCTGTGTGTTTCAACAAGAGCGGCGTTCGCCTGAACTTCCACCTGATCGGTAACTTGACCTACCTGGAGTACGACCTCGCGAGGACATAGTTGCCGGTTTCATTGGAGACGGCAGTTCTTTTTGCTCCGGTAGCTGTCTGAGTAACCGCGATCTCGACACCCGGCAGAACTGCGCCACTTTGATCCTTGACGGTGCCGCTAATTTGAGCGGTGGTCGCTTGCGCCCACGCCGTAGCGCCCACCAAAGTAAGAGCAAGCAACCCTACCCACGCGCATCCACCAATGCGTTTCATTCCCCCCTCCAATTGAAAAGGCGAAGCCGGTATATGTTCTTCGCGAGAAGTCGACTCGCGATGTTGAACTCCGCCAAGATGAAATAAATTTAATTCTATTTTAACGTTCTTACCAGCCGCAGGGTATACACTCCGCCCAAAATTACGACAAGTATATGTGTCTTGCCTTGACATTGATACTCGGTATCAAGGGCGAGCAAGACTTTCGAGCTCAGGGGTGTTTCATTGTGTCGGCAGGCCACACATCATCAGAGGTACCGAGGACGTGTCTATGCCAGTCAGATTTTTTTCGCAAAAGATTCGGTACTCTCTCACGTCCTTCGCTATTTTTTCAACGGCCCAAGCCTTTGCTCAGGTAACAGGAGCAACGCTGCGAGAATGTTCACAAAATGGTCAAATTTTCGCGAAGCCAACAAACGCGGCTGATTTTTAGATGAGGAGGGGAGAGGAAAATGTCTAGATACTTGCCGGTACTGTTGATCAGTGTGATGTTGAGCGGCCACCTGGTTTCTGCCCAGGTGACCACGGGAACAATTTCCGGAGTCGTACAGGATTCGTCGGGAGCCGTCATCCCTGGAGTGTCGGTCACAGCCAGAAACCTGGATACGGGAATCGACCGAACCGTCACGACCGACGAGGGGGGCCGTTACACGGCTCCCAATTTGACGCTGGGCAATTATGAAGTGCAAGCCCAGCTCTCGGGCTTTCAGACCGAGATCAGAAGCGGAATCACGCTCACGGTGGGCCGCGAGGCAGTGGTTAACCTCGCTCTCAAGGTGGGACTGATTTCCGACAAGGTCACGATCACCGCGGAAGCGCCGCTGGTGGAATCGACCACTTCCGCCATGAGCTCGCTGGTGGACGAAAGAACCATTCGAGACCTGCCGCTGAACGGCAGAAGTTGGGATAACCTCGCTCTCTTGCAACCGGGTGTCGTCTCGGTGGGCGCGGGGCAGGGCAGCGCTGCGTTTGACTTTGGCACCGGGACGCGATTCAACGTCAACGGAAGCCGGGCCTATGCCAACAGCTTCTTGCTGGATGGAACCGATATCAACGATCATGCCAACGGCACCCCGGGAGGGTCGGCCGGAACCAACCTCGGGGTGGACGGAGTCCAGGAATTCAAGATCAACACCAGCGTGTCCCCCGCGGAATTTGGGCGGTCCTCCGGCGGGGTGATCTCCGCAGTCACGCGATCTGGCACCAACGACCTGCATGGGGCCGGCTTTGAGTTTCTTCGCAACAACGCGCTGGATTCGCCAGGTTACTTTGATGACGTCAAGCACGGCGGAACCGGCACCATAGCCCCATATCGGCGCAACCAATTTGGGGGCGCTTTGGGGGGACCCATCAAGAAGGATAAGACTTTCTTCTTCGGCACCTACGAAGGGCTGCGGCAAGGCAGTGGAACAACTATAGGGCCCCAAGTGCCAACCGCTCAAACTAAGCTAGGAATCATTCCGTACAAGGCCTTCCAAGGCACGGACCCCAACCTCTACAACTGTCGGCCGGGCGACACCGCCTGCGCGGTGGCGGTTAGCCCTGCTGTCAGGCCCTATCTGGATCTCTTCCAGACTCCGAATACCCCGGACCTCGGAGACGGTACGGCATTTTTCATTGCGGCGCCCCTTCAGGTGACCCACGAAGATTATGCGATGGGCCGGGTCGATCATCAGATCAGCGAAGATGTTGCGCGCAGGCAATATTCCACGATTCAGATCACCAACATATTCCGGCCAACCCTGGTGAATTCGTTCCGTTTTGCCTACAATCGAACCTACCAAAACTTCGATGATGTCCTGTCCGACCCGCGGGCTGAGAAATTGTCCTTTCTCCCCGGCGAACACTTCGGGACTATCTCTTTTGGAGGACAGGGACTTTCAACCAACCCCCTGAATTTCTTGGGAGTGGATAACGGCGCACCCCGAATATACCGGTATAACCTGTTCCAGGAAGGTGATGATCTCACCTATGTTGCGGGAAGGCATAGCGTCAAAATGGGCGCGGATATCAGGCGAATTCAAGACAACGAGATCACTTCTTCCAACAGCAGGGGCGACTACACATTTGTGGATATTCCGGCCTTTCTGACCAACAAGCCTAGTCGTTTTGACGCGCCAGCGCCGGGCTCGGACGCCTACCGGGGTCTCCGGGAGACCATGTTCGGGACCTATCTGCAAGACGATTTCAAAGTGACCCAGCGCTTGACCCTCAATCTGGGCTTACGGTATGAAGCCATCAGCAATCCCAGGGAAGTGAATGGCAAGATGACCAATCTGTTGAACCTGTCCGATCCCGCGCCGACGGTTTTGAAGGACAGTTTCTTCTCTGTAGCGAAGAAAGACTTCCAGCCTCGGGTCGGCTTTGCGTGGGGGCTCAACGGAAGCGGAAAAACAGTATTGCGGGCAGGAGCCGGTATCTTCCATGACCACATCCTTCCTTATTCGTATGCGGCATTTGCTTCGGGCTACCCTCCCTTCTTCACGACACTAAGCGACCTGACGAACCCGGTCTTCCCCCTCGATACGAACTTGACCATGGGCGCCCCTCCACCGCCGCAGTTCGGAGGTTTTCCTACTGGCGCGATCAAGGAGGCTACCAAAAACAGCTATAACCTCACTTTGCAGCAGCAGGTGATGAATAACACGGTGCTCGAAGTAGCCTATATTGGTTCTGAATCCCACCATTTGCAAAGAAATGGAGAATGGAACCCTATCGCTCCTATCAACGGGGTTTTCCCCGCGGCGGCGGACGCTAATGCATGTCGCGCGAAAACTGTTGTTGTCGGTTGTCGTATCAACCCCAACTTTGCCTCCCTTACGGTGGCCCGCTTTGACGCGAATGCCAACTACAATGCCTTACAGATCGCACTGAAGCGCAGGGGTTCCAGCGGATTGCAGTATCAGGTGTTTTACACCTATTCCAAATCGATAGACACCAAATCCACCCTCGCTGGCGGCGAATCACGCCAGGAACCCAACACGGTGATGGATTTCCTGAACCCGAGCCGCGACCGGGGACGTTCCTCCTTCGACGCGAGACACAATTTTGTCCCCACGATCACCTATCCCTTGCCGTTCCGCTTCCAGCAGAAAGCCCTGGGAGTGATTTGGGGCGGCTGGACGCTTAATGGAATTGGCACGTTCCGTTCAGGGGAACCGTTCACGGGGCGCGTGGGGAGGAACCAGTCCAATAACGGGGACCGGTGGTTTCCTGACCGGCCCAATTTGAACCCCGGCTTCAGCAACAATCCCACGTCGGGAGTTTCAAAAGGGTGCCCGGCTGCAGCCGCGGGAACACCGTTGGGAACTCCGGACCTGTGGTATGACCCTTGTGCCTTTTCAAGGCCGGCGCCAGGAACGTATGGGAACCTGGGAAGAAACACCATCACGGGCCCCGATTTTATGAATGTCGATTTCTCTGCGGACAAGGTCTTCAAACCAAACGACCGGATCAATGTGCAACTCCGGGCGGAGATTTTTAATCTCCTCGACCAGGCCCATTTTTACGCTCCTGGGTTCAACGTCTTTTCGGGAAGCGCCGGTCATATCAGCCGGCTAGTCTCGTCCCCAGGCGGCAGATTGACTCAATTGGGGCTGAAAGTGATGTTCTGAAATCGGCAGCCGGGTTCCCGATTCGATGATCGGAAATCCGGCGCCCGCCGAGGTACAAGTGTCACGTATCGGTATGGCACGCGACGTTGGCAACCATCGCCGGCATCGCTTCTATGACTCTCAATCCAGAAAAAATCTACAAGACTCAAGATCAGGGGGGCGTAATGGGGACCGCATCGGAAGCTCCGGTCAGATCACGGCGTTAACCACGCAACCCAGACTGATTCAATTTGCGCTGAAAGTGATTTTCTGAAATCGGGCGCCACGGCTTCCCAAGGGAGTCGAGCGGCGTATTGGCAAAAGGAGGCGCTATGACATCCGGTACATTGAGATCCAGAATGACGACCTGTGTGTTCAGCACAACTCTGGTTGTGTTGCTCTTCTCTTTCGCATTGTTTGCGCAGGGCAATTTCGGCCGTATTCTCGGAAGTGTTAAAGACCCGACTGGCGCCGT
>QHXC01000244.1 GCA_003222815.1 Acidobacteriota bacterium
GTGTGACCAACACGAAAACGAATCCTGGATGGCAACGCAGGGAGAGTCGCATATGAGAACAGGAACATGGTTATGGAACGGTCTAACCGTAGGGGTCGTTCTTGCCTTCGGAGTCTTGCCGGCGATGGCGCAGAGCAATCCCGTTTTCGTTCCCTTGCCTCAGGGCGCCAAGGCCTTGCTCTACCGGCCAGACAATAACCCGTCGCCGCAGGTTGGCGTGTTGACGGTCCATCGCACGGGGAACAAATTTACGGCCCTGGAATGCACGGAATTGTCGAAGCGCGGCTTCGCAGTTCTTTGCCTGAACACGCGGTTCGAGAACAACGAGGCGCTGGTGGAGTTTGAGAAGATTCCGCTCGATGTGAAGGCGGGTATGGAGTACCTGAAGAAGCAAGGGGTGGCCAAAATCCTTCTATGGGGGCACAGCGGCGGTGGCGCGACGACGACACTTTATCAGGCCGTCGCGGAAGCGGGCCCATCCTTCTGTCAGGCGCCGAACAAGTTGACGCAATGCGACAGCAGCCTGGCGGGGCTGCCGCGCGCGGATGGCATGCTGTTGATAGATGCGCACCCTTCCAACGCCTCGAACGCGCTGCGAGCCATCAACCCGGCGGTGTTCAACGAGGAACGACCGGATCTCGTCGACCCTGCTCTGGATCCATTCAGTCCTGCCAACGGCTACAATCCCGCCGGGCAATCGCACTACTCCCCAGAGTTCGTCAAGCGATACAGCGAGGCCCAGGCGAAACGGTTGAACAGGTGGATTGACCGCGCTCTGCTCATGCGGAAGCTGATGAAAGAGGGAAAATGGAATTACCCCGACAACGACGCCATCATTATTCCAAGGGGGAATGACCGGTCCACGAATATTTTCGCCATGGACACCAGCATCCTGTGCTGCACAACTCGCCCGCAAAAGCTTCTGAAAAACGATGGAACAATCGTAACGCAGGTCATCAAGACCGTAAGGCCGCCCGACACTTCCCGCGCAAAAATGAACGGAACATTTGGGGACGGCTCGTTCAACCTCGGAGGAACGAGAGTCTTGACACTCACATCCTTTTTGAGCGCGAACGCGATTCGAGCAACGGATTCGCTGGATTACAGCAAGATTGACTGGTGCTCGACCAACATCTCGGTCCCCTGCGCGCTCAAGACGATCACCGTTCCGGTGCTTATTGCGGCCATGCAAGGCCACTATTTCATCAGCGATAGTGAATACTTCTTGGACACGGCGAAGAGCGCCGATAAGGAGTTCATCACTATCGAAGGGGCCAGCCATGGGCTTACACCGTGCCGGGACTGCGAAGGCGGGCCCTACAATAACTCCGTGAAGAATTTGTTCGACTACGTTGCGAAGTGGATCAATGCCCGGTTCCCGGCAAATTCCCGGCCCACCGAAAGCAGCGGGCGTTAGTGTGGTGGAATGGGCCCACCAGGGCGGTCCTGCGCCGCTCGTCGGCCCGCCGTCGCGGCGTTCGCTCGCTACTGTTGATCCTGCATTTCCCGACTGTTCAAGCAGTCCATCGTTTCCTTGGTTCGCTTCCTTGAACTCGTTATAATTCCGACTGTTTTCCATCACAGATCTGGAGGTCCGTCATGAAACGTAGCTGTGGAGTGTATGCTGCTGGAATTATGCTGGCAATGATCGTCAGTTGCGGCCGCGGAAAACCTGACCAGCCGGCGGCTGAAATCCCGCCTGCGCCTCAGCCAGCTGCCGTCACGCCAATCGACGGATATGAAGTAAGTACAGTCACGGATGGCGGGGTAATCGGCGGAACGATAACCATTTCGGGTACTATTCCGAAATTGCCTGTCCGGCAGCCCAACAAGGATACGCAAGTGTGCGGTACCGCCACCCGAGAGTCGCAAAAGTTGATCGTAAACAAAACTGGCGGCCTGAAGAATGCGGTTGTGATCGTAGAAGGGGTGAGACGCGGCAAGGCGATTCTCTCTGCTGCTCAGAACGCACAGATCGATCAGAAAAACTGTGAGTACCTACCGCATGTTCAAGTCATGCCGGTGAACACCGAGATCGCGCTAGTGAACAGTGATCCCATACTCCACAACATTCAGTTTTTTCAGGGCGACAACAGCCTGTTTAACATTGCGCAGCCCGTTCAAGGTCAAGTGAATAAGCGCAAACTTGAGAAGGTAGGCTTCGTCTATGTCGAGTGTGCCGTCCATGGCTGGATGCAGGGTCAAGTGGTCGTCGTGGACAATCCGTACTACGCCGTGACGGATGAGAACGGCAAGTTTTCGATTACGGACCTGCCTCCAGGAACCTACCGGGTTAAGATCTGGCATGAGTATCTGGGAGAGAAGACTCGTGACGTTACCGTCACCGGCAAAACGGAGACCGCCCTAAACATGGACCTCAAGGATCTGCTCGCGACGAAGGCCACCGTGCCCATCACCTCAACTCCCGCTGCTGCCGCCACGGGCGGCGACGCGAAAGCAGCGGGAGGCGCTGAGGTCACAGTGCAAATGCACGAGGTTCCCGCGTCGGCGGGAACCACTTTCCGATTTGATCCGGAGAACCTCACGATCAAGGTTGGGACTACTGTCAAATGGATCAACGTTTCTGGAGAAGATGGCCCCCGGCACACTTCTACCGACGATCCAGAGTGGGAGACACCCCAAACCCCGGCTATCTTGCCCGCAGGTGCCGAGAAATGGAGGACACGGTTTCTCCGTAACAGTGAATCGGCGACTCACACGTTCACAGTGCCGGGAAAGTACCAATACTTTTGCGAGACTCACGGCCCGTATGGAATGGTCGGAACGATCACAGTTGTACCTTAGGGCTCGCGCAAAAATAACTTGGCAGTATCCCCTATCTCGAATCAGACCCGGGGATCTGACCAATGCTCAATTCTCAATGTTCAATTCTCATCGGAAAAGGGTACCGGCGGCCCATAACAGCAGGATCTGGTAAGCTCTGCGCCGGCCAATGCGATATTCACTTCGGATGAGAATTGAACATTGAGAATTGAGCATTGGTCAGATCCGCCCGAACGGATTCTGCCAAGTTATTTTTGCTCGAGCCCTTAGATCGCTCAGGAAAAAGACCCGTAGCCGATATAACTCAACTTCGGATTGGCAGCAGCATCGTGCCAGAAAGCGTAGCTGTGCATCTTCTCGGAGATCTGGAAGCGTGTTCAGCCGGGAGGCTTCAATGAAACGCTGTCTATTCATTTTGTTCGTGCTGGTGGCGGCGCCGTTGGTCGCTCAGCAAAATGTGCCTGACATTCCCTTCGATTCGGTTCCTGACTTCTTCAAGCTTCCGCCAGGAATGAATTTCGGCGAGGTTCCCGGCGTGGCCGTTGACTCCAAGGGCCACGTTTATGTGTTCACGCGCTCGAACACGGCCACCGGCCCAGCCTATGCTCCCGCGGCCGCGCAGTTGTTCGAGTTCGGTCCCAAGGGCGAGTTCTTGCGCGAAATTGGCAAGGGCCTTTATGCCTGGTCGGAAGCCCACACCGTGCGTATCGACAAGAACGACAACATCTGGGCCATCGACAAGGGCTCGGATATGGTCATTAAGTTCAACCAAGCGGGACGCGTGATGATGGTTTTCGGACGCCGGAAGGAATCGGCCGACGAGGACACCAAACCGTGGGAGCACGTCAACCCGCCTCTGCCCGCGGTGAACGGACTGTTCCGCCAGCCGACCGATGTCGCGTGGGACTCCGAAGGGAACATCTACATCACCGACGGCTACATCAATTCCCGCGTCGCAAAATACGACAAGAACGGCGACTGGGTAAAATCGTGGGGCACTCGCGGCACTGGTCCCGGGCAGTTCAACCTTCCGCATGCCATTGCAATCGATCGCAGCAACAACATCTATGTGGGCGACCGGTCGAACCGGCGGGTCCAAGTCTTCGACACCGATGGCAAGTTTCTGCGGATGTTCACCATCGATGTGCCTCCGCCCCCCGGCATCCCGCCGGTCAATGGCGACACGCCAACAGGCGCGCGCCTCGCGGCGTCGATTGGAGCGCCCAATTCGATCTGTATCACGCCCGGGCCGAACCAGGTGTTGTTTGTCGGCGAGTCGACGTATCCTGGACGGTTGTTCAAGGTTGCGCTCGACGGCAAAGTGCTCGGCGTCATCGGCCGTTCCGGACGCCAACTCAAGCAGTTTTCTGGGGTCCACCAACTCGCGTGCGCGTCGGAAACGGAGGTGTACGCCGCGGAGACCTCCAACTGGCGCGTGCAAAAGTTGATCATGCGTCCGACGACACAGACCTCCGGCGCGGCGCGTTAGTGACAAGCTTACGTAATCACCGAGCTTCGTGATACACGTCTGTTTTGTGAGGGTGAAATCAAAGGCTTTCAAACCCAATCTTTCACTTTCCCGGAGTGCTTTATGAAAGCAATGTTACGCATGGCATTCGTCGTCGTTCTCCCGGCAGTGATGGTAACTTCAATTCGATTGCACCGGCCGGTCCTGGCGCAGTCGCCGCCGAAAATCGCGGCGATGCACGTGCACCACGTGCATCTGAATTCGGTCGACCCGAAAGCTGCAGCTGGGTATTACCCGAAAGCTTTTGCGGAATCGGCGTCGGAGACAACCTTCAACGGCTACCCAGCGGTCAAGACCGGCAACGTCTATTTGCTTTTCACAAAGGTCAATACAGCGCCGCAGACGGAGCTGACCGGGCCGCAGACAGCGGTGTGGCATTTCGGGTGGAACACGCCGGACTCGCGAAAGTACAACGAGCGGTTCCGCGCGATGGGTTTCGAGATCGCTCAGATGTGGGACGCAGCCGACGGCAAGCTCGTCGACATGTCCAGCGACGCTTTGCCGGGACTCCCGACGCAAGAGCAGATTCTCGAGCTGCGAGCCAAAGGTGTCATGCCGGCACGGCAGGGAGGCTTCGGCTATCTCAGGGGTCCTGACGGCGCGCTGATCGAGAACGCTCAAGCCGGCCAGGTCGAGCGTTTTAATCACATCCACATGTACCATGAGCATCCGCTCTGTGCGATGCAGTGGTATGTCGCGCACCTGGGCGCAAGGATTCCGCCAGGTCCCGGCGGCGCGCCCGCAGCGTCGCCGGCGGGCGATTGCAAACAGTTATACGCCCCGCCGACGTGGCCCTCGTTTGCGAAGTTTCCGGGATTTGTCCGCGAGCCATCCGGCGCCGTGTTCTTTGACGACATCTCGATTTCGATCCGGCCGTGGCCGGGCGGCGGTCTCGTCAGCACACGCGGACATCTCGTCGATCACTGGGCGCTTAGCGTGGCCGATCTGCCGGCAACCGTGGTTCGCCTCAAAGGGGAAGGGGTCAAGTTTCTCGAGGAGCCTCACGCGTGGGGCAACATGCGGGCGGCCATGATTGAAGGACCCGATCGAGTGGCCATCGAGATCGTCGAAGTGAAATAAAGGAGGTTTTCATGCGAAGACACATTCTGCAAATGCTGGCGTTCGTATTTACGGCATGTCCCGTTGTTGGATTGGCTCAAGCGCCTAAGGACGCCGTCGTGATTACCAACGAAGATATCAAGGCCGTCCTGAAATACGCGGCCGATACGAAGCGCACGATTCCCGACAATTCGATCCGCGTCATCGACATGGGCGCCTACCAGCTCGCAGTTGCAGTCGTTCACCGCGGGGCGACAGGTGGCGGCACAGGCAACGCCGCGGCTGGAGCTGGTAATGCTGTCCGCGGCGCCGCGGCGCAGGCCGCATGTGGCGAGCCGCGCGCCGGCGCGAAGGGTCCGAACGGCATCTTCCATGACGACACCGCCGAGACCTATGTCGTCATTTCGGGCAGCGGGACGCTCATCACTGGGGGAACGATCGTCAATGGGACACGATCTGCCCCCGACAACGAAGTGACGACGATTTTGAACGGCCCATCGTGCAACGGGACCATGGTCGGTTTCACAAGCCGTCAAATTAAGGAGGGCGACATCATCGTGATCCCCGAGCGCGTGCCGCACGGCTTTTCAGCCGTCCCCGATCACGTGACCTACCTGAGCGTGCGGCCTGATCTGAAAAAAGTTCTGCAGCACGGCTACGTCAATGCAGCACTCACGAAAAAGTGACGAGCACAGACGTTGTCCAGAAGGCGGGCTTGCGCCATGAAAAACGCAGTTCATTTTTTCATGCTCGCGCTTCTCGTGGTCACTCCGCAAAAAGAGCAAGTCTGGACGGCAAACATCGATCAAATACGGCATGCGGCCCGGATGATCCCGGGCAGGGCGCCACTGCGCATTAACGTCCTGAAGTTTGCGGAAAGCCGCCGCGCCAAGAAATTTTCTGTGAAAGGTGCGCCTGACGAGCCAAGCGTGCAGGCCCGAACCGTCTTCCAAGTTGTCTATCCCGACGGCTATGTCATGGTCGACTCGGGTATGGACCAGCAGGTCCACAATTTTTTCGGACGAGGCGTGGTGGAACCTTACGATCCAGAATCGGCAAAACAAGTCGAGCGCGCCGTCCGCGGCGCCCGGGCCATTCTCATCACCCACGAACACGGCGACCATGTTGCGGGAGTCATTCACACACCGCTCGCGAAGGAACTCGCTTCAAAAACAATCCTAACGCGCGACCAGGTCCAGACATTGCTGAAGAACCCGTCGACTATGAGCAGTATCTGCCTTTTGGACCCGGCGTCGTGCTCATCAAAGCGCCTGGACATACGCCGGGTTCGCAAATGATCTATGTCGTACTGGGCTCCGGCAGGGAATATCTTTTGATCGGAGACACCGCATGGCATATGGACGGAGTCCGGAATGTAAAAGGAAAAGACGCACCCTGGATTCAGGAAGATGAAAACGCGCTCATCGCCCAATTGACTTGGCTAAATGGTCTTTACAAGACTGAAAAGAATTTGTTCATCATCGCAAGCCACGATGACGAACAACGTTCGGAGCTCACAAAACGGGGCATATTAGGCAACAAATTGGAGTGATCCCCATGCAAAAGAAAGACCGATTCGTACAACGTTGTTCTCAAGTTAGTTCAGGGGGGTTTCGATGAAGTTCGCTTTGCGAGTCAACGGGAAGTTACAGTCCATTGATGTAGCTCCGGATACGCCGCTTCTGTACGTGCTGCGGAATGATCTTCAACTGGATGGACCGAAGTTTGGTTGCGGCTTGGGACAATGTGGAGCGTGTACGGTTATCCTTCAGGGTCAGGCGATCCGTTCGTGCTCGGTTAGAGTCGATGCGGTCGGACGAAAAGAGATAACCACTCTGGAAGGACTCGGCACGCGTGGGCAACTTCACGCTGTTCAAGAGGCCTTTCTCAGGGAGCAGGCCGCACAGTGCGGATACTGCATCAACGGAATGATTATGACCGCCAAAGCATTTCTTGATAAGAACTCGAATCCAACTGATGAGGCAATTCGCCAGGCTCTTGCGGGAAATTTATGCCGTTGCGGAACGCACATCGAGATTCTCCGTGCCGTTCAACGCGCTGCGCAGAAAGGAAGGCCGGCGTGAACTACTCCAGAAGAGAATTCGTCAAGCAAGGCGCCAGTGGGCTGATTGTCGGTCTGACGCTGAGAAATTCTGCGCTCCAGGTATTTGCCGTCCAAGAGAGCATGACGAGAGGTGCGTTGCCTTCCCCCAGGTCTGTGCCTCCAGAGGAGCTTGATTCCTGGGTGGCAATTTCCGCTGAAGGCAAGGTCACGGTTTATACCGGACGGGTCGACCTTGGCACAGGTGTGCAGACTTCGTTTGCCCAAGTTGTTGCCGACGAACTCGATGTCCCATTTGAAGCGATCACGATGGTTATGGGTGACACTGCTCTAACGACGGATGGAGGCAAGACGACTGCCAGCAGCAATAGCAATCGCGGTCAACAACCACTTGTCCGGGCAGCCGCCGAAGCGAGACGAGTTCTGCTAGCGCAGGCGGCGACGCGGCTGAATGTGCCGTCTGACAGACTTATTGTGCAGGACGGAATTGTCAGTGTTCAGGGAGAACCATCAAAAAAGATTTCCTACGCGGAGATAATCGGAAACAAACGGTTCAATACGCGATTGAAGGCCAGTAATCCTGCTGATAACCGGGGAACAGCGCTGGAGGGGACAGCTCCGCTCAAAAAAGGCAATTTCAAATCAGTCGGCAAGTCTATTCCCCGTGTCGACGTTCCAGGAAAAGTGGCCGGGACCTGGCCATACGTTCACAACGTTCGCATTCCAGGAATGGTCCACGGAAGAGTGATTTTCCCGTCTGCGCCCGGGGCGACCTTAATGAGTGTCGATGAGGATTCGGTCCGGAGGGTTCCCGGTTTGATCCAGGTTGTCCGGAAGGGCAACTTTCTCGGTGTAGTTGCGGAACGCGAAGAACAGGCGATTCAGGCTGCCAGACAACTTCGAGTCACCTGGTCCGGAGGGATCTCTCTTCCTCAGGACAAATATGACTGGCTCCGACATGCGAAAAGGATCAGAACAGATGATACGTCGCGCGGAGATGTTGTCGCGGGTATCGGGCGTGCGGTCAAGATCGTAAAAGCGACTTACAAAACTCCATTGCAAAATCACGGCATGATTGGACCATCGTGCGCCGTAGCCGATGTCCGTGGCGGGACGGCGACCTTCTGGTCGGGTTCTCAGTGGATCCAGGGAAACCGGCGGGACTTGGCCGGCATGTTGGGTTTGCCTCTGGACAAAGTGCGCGGCGTATGGGTGGAAGCTTCCGGTTCCTACGGAAGACTCGCATGTGATGACGCCGCTCCTCAGGCAGCTTTGTTGTCTCAGGCCGTTGGAAGACCAGTGCGTGTGCAATGGATGCGGCAGGATGAGCAAGCCTGGGCGCCGATGAGCCCGCCTTCCGTGATCGACATACAGGCCGGGCTGGATGCGGACGGGAAGGTGGCAGCCTTTGTGTTCGAGGGATGGTCCCCCAGTCATTCGTTGGCAGAAAGCGGAAATTCACTCGCCTGGCGTTTAGTGGGCGGTAACCCAGGATACACACGGCTCTCTGGTGGGCCGGGTGGCTATTCTTACGAGTTCGAAAACGACCGCACAATCACGCATTATGTCGAAGAACTGCTTCGCGCCGTTTATATGCGCGGTCCTGGTAGCTACCAAACGTGTTTTGCCATTGAAACTTTTATGGACGAATTGGCCACCGAGGCCAATGCGGACCCAATCGAATTTCGTCTTCGCCATCTCAAAGATCCCAACGCGATTGCGGTGATACAAGCCGTGGCAAAGAAGACCGGCTGGCAACCGCGACCATCGTTCACAAGAAGCGCCGCCAATCGAAGCGGCATCGCCACTGGCCGGGGGGCGTGCTATGCAACATCAGGGCGGAAAGGTGCCGTGATTGCGAACGTCGAAGTAAATATGGGGACAGGGAAAGTTCGTGTTACCAAAGCTGTCATTGCTGTCACTTGCGGACGCATTATCAACCCGGAAGGTATGAGACACCAGTTGCAGGGTGGGCTTATTCAGGGAATGAGCCGAAGCTTGATGGAAGAGATAAAGTATGACCAGAGCCGAGTGACAGATTCGGATTGGCGATCGTATCCGATCCTCAGGTTTCCTGAGATTCCAGAGATCGAAACAATATTGATCGACCAACCCAACACTGATCCCGACGGAGTGGGAGAAACAGCTTCGATACCAACCGCTGCAGCTATCGGCAACGCGATCTTTGATGCGACGGGTGTGAGATTACGTGAGATCCCGTTTACCCCTGAGCGCGTGAAATCCGGCCTCCGGAGATAGAGCTTGATGCTTTACAACCGGACCAGCGCCATTTATAGTCGCGGTACCTAAGGTCCAGCCAATTGGAAAGGAGAATAAGTGAAACGCACGATGATTGCATTTTTGCGATCCGCTTTTGTCTTATTTGCTGTTGTGTTGGTAACGGCTCCGCTATTCGCACACCATGGCAGGGGCGCATCCTACGATAACGGCAAAATTGAGACAATTCAGGGGACCGTATCGGAATGGGCATGGCGCAATCCGCATTGCGCGCTATACGTGGATGTGAAGGGACCCGACGGTAAGGTGGTCAACTGGGGCTTCGAAAGCCAAAACGTCAGCAGTCTTTCTCGACTCGGTATGAACAGACTCTCTTTTCAACCCGGTCAGGAGTTAACGATCAAATTTAATCCCTCGCGCGGGGGCGCTCCGGTTGGAGTCATCCGAAAAGTCTACGATATCAAGGGCAAGGAGCTCCTGTCGTTTGGTGGCCCGATTGACCAGTAAACCCAAAGGAGTTTCAAAATGCGAAGCCGTTTGATGAGTTTAATAACGGTGGTGGTCCTGGGCCTACTTTTCTCTGCCGTGGCCTTTGGCCAGACCAAATCAAGACAGCAACAGCCCGCCGCCGGAACCGCAGCCGGAAAATTTGATCCGCACGATTTGAGCGGATTCTGGGAGGGTCCACCCCCTGGTCAACGTCCCGCTGAAGATGCTCGTCCGCCATTCACTCCCGCAGGTAAGGAAGCGATGAGCAAGCGTATGCCGGTATATATCAGCAGGAGCGCGAGAGGTGGAGAGAACCCCGGATGTAGAAGCTCCACATGTTCCAACGATCCGATATACGTATGCAATCCGGTTGGGTTTCCAAGACACGTTTGGGAGGAGAATGAGCCCATCGAATTCGTCTACACTCCAGGACGGATTCTGCAACTCTTCCAGTGGGGCCGGACAATACGCGAACTGTGGATGGATGGACGGAAACTGCCAACCGGTCAGAACTTAGAAAGTCTTGGCCCGAGCTGGTACGGGATCTCGGTGGCCGAATGGCAGGGAGATACGCTCGTCGTCAACACGACCGGCTTTGATGAAAGAGCCTGGCCCGATCAATACGGCCATCCATTAAGTTTCGACGCGCGCATAGAAGAGCGTTACAGACGGATTGACGCCAACACCATTGAAGGCCGGATGACCATCTTTGATCCGAAGAACTATACGGGCCCCTGGGTCTACACGGTCAAGACGGCAACACCTCAAGTGCGTCTCTTCAAGCGAATGGCGCCCGATGAAGTAAATTACTTTGGATGGAAAGGCCTGTTCTCCGGAATCACGGAGGCGATGTGCGCCCCGATGAACGAAGTCGAGGACTTTAATAAGCGAATTCGGGACCGGGCAATTTTCGGGGATAAATAATCTTCACGCCTCGCGAATGCTCAAGATCCATTGAGGGCCGCTCAAAGTCATGCGGCGGCGGCCAAAGCTCTTGCCTACGAGCCAGGACAGGAGCATGGGCCCAGGCGACGGGGCAGATCAGCGGCAACGTGCGCGATCAGAGTGGCGCGGTATTGCCGGGCGTGGAAGTCACGGCGACACAAACCAATACGGGTATCAGCCGAAGCACAATCACTAACGAGACTGGAGGGTACCTGATGCCGAATGTGGTGGTAGGTCCCTACCGGTTAGAGGCCGCTCTGCCAGGCTTTCGTACATTTGTGCAGACCGCTATTGTGCTGCAAGTCAACGACGATCTGGTGATCAACCCTGTACTCGAAGTCGGTCAGGTCAGCGAAAAAGTGGAGGTAACGGCCAATGCGGCGCAGGTGGAAACGCGAAGCACGGCTGTCGGACAGGTTATCGAGAATCAGAGAATTCTGGAACTGCCCTTGAACGGGCGGCAGGTGACCGACTTGATCACTCTTTCAGGCGCTGCGGTCCAGACGGCTGCCCCAAGCAACCAGAGCATGCCTGGAGGCGTGTTGATCTCCATCGCCGGCGGACTGTCGATGGGAGTCGGCTATACCCTCGATGGAGCCATGCATAGCGATCCGTATGAAGGCGCCAACCATCCAATGCCGTTTCCGGATGCGTTGCAGGAGTTTAAGGTCGAGACCAGCGGCATATCGGCCAACGGCGGCATGAGATCAGGAGGCGCCGTCAACGCAGTAACGAAGTCCGGCACCAACGATTTCCATGGCGACCTTTTTGAGTTTCTGCGCAACTACCAGTTCAACGCTAGAAACCCCTTTGCCGCAAAACGCGATTCGCTAAAGCGCAACCAGTACGGCGGAACATTCGGTGGACCCATAGCCCGGAATAAGCTCTTCTTCTTCGGCGGATATCAGGGCACGAAAACTCGTTCGGATCCAGGTACGACGATCAAATTTGTCCCAACGGCGGCGATGCTGGCGGGCGACTTCAGAACTTTTGCCTCTCCGGCCTGCAATGCGGGGCGGCCAATCAACCTGGCGCTGCCTTTCGTAGGGAATCAGGTTGATCCATCGCTCTTCAGCAGACCGTCGATGAATATCGCGGCCAAGCTTCCAAAAGCACAGGATGAGTGCGGCAAGATTACATACGGACTCATCAATAAAATCGATGAGTATCAGGCTGTCGGCAGAGTCGATTATCAGAAGAGTGTCAAACACTCGCTCTTCGGGCGATACCTGATAACGGCGTACGCGACCAAACCTCCGTTCTTCTATACAAAAGACGACATCCTGACGACGACCAATGCCGGTTTTGATAACCTCGCTCAGTCGTATGCTCTGGGAAGCACTTATTTAGTGAGCGCCAAAACAGTCAACGCTTTCCGCCTGACCGTCAATCGAACGGCCGTCGCTCGTATTCATGAACCCAACTTTTCGGCGCCTTCGATTGGCGTGAAGAGCTACAGCGTTTTTCCGGACTTCATTGTTTTGTCTGTGACCGGCGGCTTTAACCTGGGAGGCGGAACTCAGAGCCTGGCGACTTTCCGCACCACCACGTATCAGGCAAATGACGACGTGAGCATGATTGCGGGAAAGCACCAGATTGCTTTCGGTGTCACTCTGGCGCACTGGCGCGTCAACCAATTCGCTCATACGAATGATCCCGGAACATATACGTTCAACGGCACGGCGACCGGTTTGGGAATGGCGGACTTCCTGCTCGGAAAACTGTCTACCATGACCAATGGTTCGCAGGTGGGCTGGGGGACTCGTGAGAACTACGCTGCACTATATCTCGCAGATGTCTGGAAAGCGACGCCGAGGTTGACTGTGAACTATGGCGCGCGTTGGGAACCGTTCCTGCCGCTCAAGCTGACACTCGGCATCCCCTACGCTTTCGATGACGACAGGTTCCATAAAGGCATCAAGAGCAAGGTGTACCCGAATGCGCCAGCGGGCCTGTACTTTCCGGGCGATCCCGGATTTCCCACAAACGGCTCGTTCGTCAACAACAGGTTGGGAATCTTCAATCCGCGGCTCGGCCTGGCGTGGGATCCCAAAGGCGATGGGCGTACATCGATTCGGACCTCCATCGGAATGGCCACGGATTTTACGAAAGCCCGGCAGTTCGGCTCTGGCGCCAGCGCGCCGCCCTGGGGTTTCCAGGTGACTGTGCAAAGTCCGCCAGGCGGCTTTGAAGATCCGTGGGCAGGTTATCCTGGGGGAATTCCCGTTCCGTACAATCCATCAAGTGCGCAGTTCACACCATTCGCCCAGTTCCTCCCGCTAGCGAATTACAACATGCAACCGCCTTACGTACTGTCACGGACCCTGAGCATTCAACGGCAACTCTCCTCGGATTGGATCGCATCCGCCAGCTATATTGGAAGCAATTCGGTGCACCTCTGGGTGTTGAAGAACCGGAACAATGCCGTTTACATTCCAGGCGGACCATGCACCATCGCCGGCGTTGTTTATCTCACATGCTCGACGACGTCCAACACGAACCAGCGGCGGAGATTGTTTATCGAGAATAACGTCGATGGAGGCTACTACGGTCTCATCAGTTCGAATGGAGATGACGGCACGTCGAATTACAATGGCCTGCTCCTCTCGATTCAGCGTCGCGCGGCACGTGGCGTAAACGTGGGCGCTAACTACACCTGGTCGCACTGTATCGGCCCCAGTTCCGTATTCTCCCATAACAGCAACGGCGGATCTCTGATACCGGAAAACCGGAATTTCGATCAGGGCAATTGCGATTCGGACCGCCGGCAGGTTTTCAACATAACCTCGTCGGCCGAGACTCCGCAGTTTGCCAATTCTACGCTGCGCATGCTGGCCGCGGAATGGCGGCTGTCGGGAATTTATAAGTTCTCAACAGGAGACTATATGACGATCAGCAGCGGCCTGGATCGCGCGCTGAATGGAGAACTCGGCCCTCAGCGGGCGAACCAGGTGCTGGGAAATCCGTTTACCGATCGGAGTTCGCTCACCTACCTGAATATCAAAGCGTTTGAGCAGCCGGCCTTGGGGACGATCGGAAACATGAGGCCCGGCAATATCCTCGGTCCGGCGAACTGGCAGTTTGATTTGTCCTTGTCCCGGACTTTCCGGTTCAGGGAAAGCCAGAAGGTTGAGGTCCGCAGCGAGGCATTCAATGTCACCAACAGCCTTAGAAGAGACGATCCAACCAGCACCCTGAATAGCAATACATTTGGTCAGGTCGTCAGTGCCAAAGATGCGAGAGTCATGCAATTCGCATTGAAGTATATCTTTTGATATGGATCTTGTTGGCTTTCTCGGATACGTCATCGGCTAAATCAGAATC
>QHXC01000720.1 GCA_003222815.1 Acidobacteriota bacterium
AGAATGCTGATTCCGCGGGGGACTTACCCGGGCCAGAATGTTCCCGTGCATACGATCGGAGTCGATCTCCTGATCGTCTGCCGCGCCGATCTTAACGCCGAACTTGTCTACGAACTGACGCGCGCCTACTTTGAGCAAGACCCTGAGAACGTAAGGAAGGAAACGGACCCTCAGCGGGCACCGGCGGTGGTGATTCCACTGCATGCGGGTGCCGCCCGATACTACCGCGAGCGTGAGCTGAGCCGGTGAAATCCGACCGGATCGGCTATTGTCTCAGCGGCGCGTCGGCCGAAGCGTGACCGAATCGCCTAGTCGATTCCGAAATATTTCTTGAAAGTCTCGTCTCTCAAAAGATCCAGGTGACCTTCAAGCAGGTCTTTATTGTTTTCCATGCACCAGTATTCCAGCAGTTCGGAGCCGGGCTTCATCCGAACCCAGGTTCTGCAATTCTTGAAAGGCTTGGTGTAGACCTTCGGATCCTCGACGGTCAGGTCGTATGCTATGGGTCTGCGTCCACGAATGCGGGCATCGTTTTGCCTGCCCCCTGACGAACCCTACGCACAAACTGTGCAGTTGTTAGTTGATGTCCCGCAAGCGGCTTGGCGAATCCGCCCTCTAATAATAAAGACCATTAAGCCTCCTGAGTCTGCGTTGTCTTAGCAGAGTCAGAACACATACTTCAGCGCCATTTGCATGATTCTCGGGTCCGCCGCATTCAGGATCCGGCCAAAGCTTGGATCGCTGAGCGATGTGACCGGGTTCAACGGATTCACATGGTTCGGCGCGTTGAACGCCTCGGCGCGGAATTCCACCGACTGTCGTTCTGTTACCTTGAATGTTCGAGTCAGCCCCAAATCAATCCGAATGCTGCCTGGCCCCGTTACATTAGCCGCGTGGATAAGCGGTCCGTATGTGCCGAGTACCGGAGTCATGAACGCCGCCGGATTCAGCCATTGAGTGATCGATTTATTCGCCGCGTACGGCGAGGACAGAATCTGGCGCGGCACTTCATCCGTCGCATCCGTCGCGACTCCGAGACTCCCAAGGCCGGTTGTCACGGCGATCTGGGCGCCAGAGAGTGCCCTGACGATGCCGTAAATGCGCCAGCCCCTCCGCTCGGGAAGCAGCGTGCCGCCCTGTTGGATTGTATCGGTGTAACCCTCATCAATACAGTGAGACCAGGTGTAGTTCCCCTGTACCGTTACGCCCTTCACGCGACGGCGTTGGACGGAGAGCACCATCGCGTTGTAGCTGCGGGTTCCTCCGTCGTTGATGATGCCCACCATGCTGTAATACTGGCCTTGCGTCCGGTCCTGCAGGTAAAGCACACGCCGCTGATTCGTGTTGCTGGTCGTCGAGGCGCCGGGCAGGTAAATGGCAGGATTGATCTGCGCGCCGTTCAACTGGTGAACGACGCTGTTGCCGACATAGTTTCCGGAAACGAGCCAGTCGGAGCCGATCTGCTTCTGAACGCTGAGATTCCACGCGTTCACGTACGTCGTTTTCAGATGAACAGGAATGATGGTGTAGACCGACGCGAGCGGGAAGCTGACGTTCTGGTCGATCGT
>QHXC01000245.1:0-4274 GCA_003222815.1 Acidobacteriota bacterium
TTTCGGCTTCTTGTCGTGCGGGTATACCGCGCATCATCAGGAGCGCCGCAAGCACAAACAGGAAGGACACCGCATTGACCACGTAAACCCAGGCCACGCTGGATGTGGCAATCAAGATTCCGCCGAGAGATGGGCCGATCACAGACGCCGTCTGAAACATGATGCTGTTCAGGCTGATCGCATTTGGCAGGTGCTCGCGGGGCACCAGCATCGGGATCAGCGACTGCCGCGCGGGCAGATCGAACGCTCCAGCGGACGAACCGAGAGCCGCCAGAAGGTAAATCGGCCATACCTGAGCCAGGCCACGGAATGTGAGAATCGCCAGGACGAGGGCGACCATCGTCGCGGCGCTTTGCGTCAAGAGCATCAGCTTGCGCCGGTTCCAGGCGTCGGCGACAACTCCGCTGAGCATCGAGAAAACAACGATGGGCGCCACTCGCACCAGTCCAACCAAACCAAGCGCGAGCCCTTTCCGATCGGGCGAGACCAGCAGCGAAACATGCCAGAGAATTGCGGCGTTCTGCATGAGCGAGCCCGTCATCGACACGAGCAGCCCGATCCAAAGCAGACGGAAATTGCGGTGGTCCAGCGCAACAAATGGCCGATGGGACATCAAACTTCGGTGACAAGGAACGTAGCACTTAAGGACAAAGGACTCACGACGCAGGTGTGCCGGATGGAGAGTGCTGATCCATGACCGCAGCCTGTTGAACGCGGGCTAAAGCCCGCGACTACATGTGGCACTCACGGTTGGTCCTTATGTAGTCGCGGGCTTTAGCCCGCGTTCTCACTGTATTATCCGATAAAGGAACACAGAAGAGGCCGTCTCGGCAGCAGGGCGTCATCTCCCATGGACCAAGACCTTCGGCCCGTTCTCGAAGAGGACCTCGATCTTAGTGCCATCTTTAACAGCAGTCGCGACGCCGAAGCCGAAGCTGGGATGCTGCAGGACGTCACCCAAAGCGTAGCTGTCCTTGGTGGAATAGTTCTTCGCGAGCGCCATATCCTTCCCTTTCAAAAGCACCTGATAACGGCTTGCCCGAGCCTTCGGCGGTGGAGGTCCCAGCCCGTCGCCCGCTTCGCGCTGGCGGACTTGTCGAGGAGCTCCGCCGGGTTCGTGAGGCTTGTAACTGTGCTGCGCGTTGCACGTGTTGCAGTGCACTCGCGCCGGCTTGTCACCCACCATGGCTTCGATCGTGTGCGCCAGGATGCGTTTGCACTTGCCGCACCAACTGTCAACGTCTCCGCCTGGCTTCAACATGGCTTCTCCCCAGCCAGGTCTTGGCTCCACTCGTCCACCGTGAACAATTTTTGGCTGACTTCAGTTTTCATAAAAAACTCCATTACCAACAAGGATAACGCATCCCCACCTCCGCCGCACAGCGTATCCGTTCCTCAAAACTTCATCATTCGGCTTTTCAACAACATACAAGCCCCACGAACGGAAGATGGGTGAAACCTGGGAGGTGTACAAACGCGGGCTAAAGCCCGCGAAGCGACTACATATTGCGACAACGTTTCAGCTAAGGGCTAACGCGCGTCAGGGTATCAGGTCATGTCAGAGTGGTCAAACTCGTGAATGCATTCGGTCCACAGAGGCGATTATGAACGGCAGCGACAATACTGGAGATTACACCTTCGCTGACCGGTGGGGGGACAATGCCTGGATCCGGTGGTATGACTGGCCGAATGATCGGCTGTTGGAGTTGTTCGCGGGCATCCATCATCCATCCGAACCCGCGAAATACGTAGGAAAGGAGCGTCCGATCCACTTCATCAATTCCAAGCACCTCCTGCACGATCCAATTACCGAAGTCTGTATTCGGCGCGATTCGTAACCGGCCAGTGCGGCCGGGTTTCTCGATTCCTTCAACGAACGCGAGCTGATACATCCGCTGAACAATTGCGACGCGCTTCATTCGTGTTTCGGAAACTTCGAGCCTGCCTGCATCAATGGCTTCGAATAACGGAGACAGATAGATAGCGGGGCGAGGGTCGAGCTCAATGCGGCTGGTCCTACCCGCAGCCGCGATTTCGGGATGGCCGAAAGTGGGCAGATTGCCCTCGATGGCCCGCTGCCGAATGAGTTCGTCCCGGCGGCCAGGCCGTGCGTGTTCCAGCCTCCGAACAAGTTCCGTCAGATCGGTGATAGCGCCGAAATGCCGCGCACAGTCGAGAGCCATTTGGCTGGCGGTGAATAGGTCCGAACAGGATTTCGTATGGAGGGCCGCAAAATATCGCGCAACCATGTTTGACCCGGCCGAACCGTGGTGAATCTGAATCGTGCCGAGAGTCTCGAGAATGCCGGCCTCAGTCGAGTTTACATTTCGGCGTAACAGCAGGCTGAATATGGCTCGAAATGGATCCCGCTGTGGCGCTGATTCTAAAAATAGTTTCGTCTGTCGAAGCAGAACGCCAGCGCTCGTATCCGATCGGCGACTCAACAGAAAGCGCATGTACGATGAGCACGCACCCACAGCCGCGTTTTCCAAATGAACCCGGATAAGGTCCCGGAGCAGGTCTGCAGTTGGTCTCGAACGATTCACCGGCTGTAAATCGTTTGCCGCTTTTCGAATCGACGCCATATATTGCATCGATGCATCAGCCGGGGCATTAGGAAAGGCTTTCATAAACTTTACAAGCGACGGAAGGACGCGCTTCACGGCTAGATTGAACGCTTGCGAGAGCAACAACCCAAACGATCTCGGTTCGCCGGCTTTAGCGAAGCGTCCGAAAAGTCCAACGAAAATCACTCGAATGGCGTCTGCCGAACCTGTGACGATATCCTCTTCGAGAAGACACCCGCGCAGTCCGAATGATCGGATGTTCAACTCCAGAGGAACTCCGTTACACGTGATCGGTTGGTGATAGCGTACGGGGTTTGCCAGCACTCCGGTCGAGGGAGGCATACTCGCAAAAAGCTGCAAGGCCGCCGCGATTTCCGAATCGCTCGTTTTGGCGATCGCCTTGCCGACGGGATTGTATTCAGGAGCTGCGGGCAATTCCGACAAGAAGTGCGGCAATCTCTTGGGCACGCCTTCGACTCCTCCGCCTACCTTATAACGCCGGTCCATACCATTGACACACTTAATTGTTGCAATCATAAGCATTGATGAAATAAATAGTCGAAACGCATGCGTACGTTCCGATACAAACAGAATCGATTGCAGCAACTGAAAGGATTTTGCGCCGTCGTCGAGACCCGGAGTGTCTCGAAGGCGGCGAACCGGTTGAGTCTCACCCAGCCGACGGTATCGTTGCAGGTGCAATCCCTGGAGCGTGATTTGCGTACAACCTTGTTCGAAAGACACGGCCCGAAAATCGAACTCACTTTCGAGGGCGAACTTTTGTATGAACTCGCCCGGCCTCTGGTTGAAGGGTTCACAGCGCTGGATCAAAACTTCGAAGACCGCCGGAATAATGTCGAGCAGGGCAGGCTCGCGATCGCGGCCGGAGAATCGACCATCCATTACGTACTACCACGCGCCGTGCAGCGGTTTTCGTCCGAGCATCCGAAAATCTCTCTCGCATTAAACAACGTCACAGGTCAGCAAGGTTTGCAACAGTTGCGCGACCGGCTAGTGGATTTTTGCGTAGGTCCACTTCTGGACACACCTGCAGACATTGTGTTCGAACCTGTCGTCGCTTTCGATCCGGTGCTGATCACCGCGCTCGGGCATCCGCTTTCCAAGCTACGGAAGGTTTCGTTGCGCCACATCAGCCAATATCCGCTGATACTGCCTCCACGCCACCTCAGCACCTGGAGGCAGGTGGAAATGGTGTTTCTGCAACACCGCCTGCCTTACGAGGTTCGGCTCGAAATGGGCGGGTGGGAAGTCATAAAACGTTACGTCGAACTCGGTATGGGAATCTCAATCGTCATGAATGTCTGCCTCACCGGACGCGAGCGCCTTGAGGTGATCTCTGCAAACAAATACTTTCCCAAACGCGTCTATGGAATCGTCCAACTCAAAAGCCGGGCACTTTCACCCCAAGCTCGAGACTTCATCGCGACATTCAAGCAGACCGTATCCGCGTCTGTTCGATGAAGGCATTTCTGAAACCGGACGTGCCCCAGAACGTGCTGCACTCGCCGGTGATCTGCGTGTCGTGGTCGGGCAGGAAGACGCCGCCGGGTTCGTCCCCGTTCGGAGCGGAACGTGGAATTCTTGGTGAGTTTTACCTGAGATTCTTTACACTTAAGACTGCTTGCAGATTAGTGCAGCAGGCGACCATCCGCGTCAAAGGACTTGACGTTACGGTTTGCTATGAGC
>QHXC01000245.1:4289-14373 GCA_003222815.1 Acidobacteriota bacterium
GCTCGCACCCTGGAGGTGACATATGGGTTATCCATCTTTGCGTTGTTGTTCAAGTCCTCCCTTCACAAGGTCGGATTGGCGAGACAAACGCAGTTTCAAAGTCTAAGGGACCGCTACGAGGAAGTGCCCAGCGCTCCAGGCCATGCGTCCAAGACTTGACGACGAACGAAAACTCTTCCTGCTTCTGATCGCAGTTTTCTCGGCCGTTGCAATTCTCACTTACTTTCCCATCCTGAAAGGGAAGATTCCTTTCCCGGCAGAGATGGTCACGGGTTTCCCGCCCTGGGAATCTGTTCCGGCCAGAATGGTTATTACTCCAGGTCAAGCCGAATACGGGGACGTTGCAACTCTCTTCTATCCGTGGCGTTATTTCCAGGGAACCGCCCTTCGGAATGGAGAACTGCCGCTGTGGAACCCCCACATTCTCTCGGGAAGTCCTTTTCTCGGGGATACCGAGTCCGCACTGTTTTACCCAATCAATGCCGTTTTTTACGTTTTGCCGTTGCCGATTGCATGGACGCTGAAACTGGTCCTGAACGTCATTCTGGCCGGTACACTGACGGCGCTGTTTGTGAGGGCTATCGGTGGCAGCCTGCCAGGAGCCATTTCGGCCGGCATTGTATTTGCTCTTGCCGGCAACATGACGACCTGGCAATCGAGCATGATCACCGACGCGGCGCTTTGGTTGCCACTGATCTGCCTGGCCGTTCACCGCTTGTGTTTTGTCAGACCCGGCGCGGCGGCTTTCGCGCTAACTGCGATGGCGTTCGCGGCTCCGGTCCTTGCGGGTCATCCTGAGATGGCGGCGCATCTCACCGTTGCCGGCATCGGCTATGCCTTTTGGCAAAGCTTTGCTTCCGGTCGCGGCATGGCTGCAGCCTTTGGGCGTTTGAGCGTCTTCGCAGCGGCCGGTTTGCTTGCAATCGGAATTGCCTCGATCCAAATAATGCCAACCCTGGAGTGGTTGGGTCAGATCAACCATACGCTGGATTTCAATTGGGGTACGTTGAAGGCCCGCGAAGTGTTGTCCTTCTTTTCACGTGATATCGCCACGAATCCGAATTCGAGTGGGCTGTTGGTGCCGGAAAGCGCAGCCTACGCGGGTGGGCTCACATTGCTCCTGGCTCCCCTGGCTTTATTGCACCGCAATAGACGTCAGGCAATCTTTTTCCTGATATTGATCGTGGCCGCTCTCCAAATTGTCTTTGGCGGGCCCGCTCACTGGCTGATGGACCAGACGCCTGTGATGAGCGGTCTGAAGAACTGGCGTTTTTTAATCGTCATCGATTTCAGTCTGGCGGTCCTCGCAGGGTTGGGAATCTCAGCACTCTCCGAATACCAACTGAGCCAGAGGCAGGCACGCCGATATATCTGGGTGGCAACGACCCTGTCTTTGGCGGTTGTTTTTGCGGGAATTTGGGTTCTGCGGAACTCCAGGCACTCGGATGTGCACTGGCTTCAGAGCCCGAAGTCGTCAACCGTCTTTCTGGGAATCGGCTACTGCCTTGTCATGGGGAGGACACTGGATTGGCTCCGGCCTAAAGCGTTCGCCATAGCCGCCCTGGGACTCATTTCCGTCGATCTGATCACATACGCGCATGGGTACTTTCCGTTTGTTTCTCCTCATCAGATCTATCCGGACGCCCCGCTCATCACCTTTCTCAAGAATCACAATCCCTCGAAAACGCGTATCGTCAATTTGGATGCCACTTACGGACCAAACGTTGAAATGATGTATGGCCTCAGCGCGGTCGGAGGATGGGACCTGGGGTTACGTTTGATAAAAAGATTCCTGGAAGGTATCAGCGAACCTACGCTGGATGACCTCCATATGACTGCATTGAAGGTCGTAGCCTTCAATGACCGCAGATTGGATCTGCTGAATGCGAAGTATTTTGTCACTAACACGTACAACGAAAGTTATGACACGCTCGCGAAGCGCCCGGACCGTTTTTCATTGGTGTACACGGGAGGATCGGTCCAGGCGTTTGAAAATCGATTCGCACTTCCGCGAGCGTTTTTCGTGCCTGTATCCGAACACGCCATTGAAATCTTACCTGATGAAGACGCTCAACTCACACGCGTGAAAGATCCCACCTTCGATCCGGAGCGCGCGGTAATTCTCACACAAATGCCGCCAGCCCTGGCTGATCTCAGCGAACGCGCGCCGGACGGCGATGAAGGAGCGGGGATCGAGTGGACGCACACCTCTCCGAACCACATTGAACTCCGGGTTACAACAAAGAAACCCGGGGTGCTTGTGCTGTCCCAAATCTTTTACCCCGGTTGGCAGGTGCTCGTCGATCAAGTTGAAACTCCGATTCTGCGCACAGACTATGCGCTTACAGGAGTGGCCCTGAAGGAAGGATCGCAGATCGTGAAATTTGTCTACCGGCCTGCAAGCTTCAGAACGGGAAGCGCCTTGACTGTAGCCTCCATCTCGATCCTGATCGTGGTTCTGGCCAGAGCTGGTAGAAAAGGCCGGACAACGCGCTGAAGATGACCTTGTCCTTGACCAGGAGCGGAAACATTTCGTCCATGCGCTTACTGACGAAGGGGCGAAGGCGCCGCCCTTGTCAGGTGCCTCTGATTTCGCCTATGCTCTCGTCGGAAGTCTGTTTTCTACAAGTTTCCTACTGACGCATTAGAGAGGATGCGCGTCGGCTTTATCCGTGGCAAGAAACTGAGGAAATCCGTTCAGGTCGATTTCAAGAAGACTACCCATGATGGCTACGAACTCGATCGCTTTGGAAGATGACGGGCTCAAGCTTACCGATGTGCGGCGCCGCCTCCGGGCGATCTTCATCGGATCCGTCGGCAACCTTGTCGAGTGGTACGATTTTTATGCCTACGCGGCCTTTGCGCTCTATTTTGCCGGCTCGTTTTTTCCGGGCAATGATCCGGTCGTACAGCAGCTGAACGCGGCGGTGCTGTTTTCGATCGGCTTCATCGTGCGGCCAATCGGCGGCTGGTTGTTCGGGCATCTCGCCGACCACTACGGCCGCCGCAACGCTCTCATGCTGTCCGTGCTGCTGATGTGCTTCGGCTCATTGATGATTGCCGTTACGCCCACGTACAGGTCGATCGGCGTCGCAGCGCCGGCGCTGCTGGGTCTTGCGCGGATCATCCAGGGCTTGAGCCTCGGCGGGGAGTACGGCGCCAGCGCCACCTATCTCACCGAGGTTGCCGACGAGAAGCACCGCGGCTTCTATTCCAGCTTTCAGTACGTGACCCTTATTGGGGGACAGCTTTGCGCCATTCTGGTCCTGCTCCTCCTGCAGCAAGTCTTCCTCACCGCGGATCAGCTGAAGGCGTGGGGCTGGCGCATTCCGTTCGTGGTCGGGGCCATGCTGGCCATCATCGCACTGGTGATGCGGCGCGAGTTGCACGAGACGGATGCCTTCATCGAAGCCAAGAAGGCGCCGCGGCGGGAAAGCTCGCTCAGAGCCCTCTTGAACTACCCGCGCGAGGTTTTGCTGGTCGTCGGCCTCACCATGGGCGGCACCACGGCCTTCTACACGTACACGACCTACATGCAGAAATTCCTGAAACTGTCGGTCGGCCTGAATGACATCCAGACGACCCTGGTGACGGGCGGATCGCTCATTTTCGCCCTATGCCTGCAACCAACCTACGGAGCGCTTTCGGACAGGATCGGCCGCAGATGGCTGCTAATCTGGTTCGGCACAATGGGAACTATTTTTACGATCCCGCTGCTCCATTCGTTGGAAGCAACGAAAAGCGCGCTTGCCGCCTTCCTTCTGATCGCGGCCGCATGGCTGATCGTGGCGGGCTACACGTCAATCAACGCTGTGGTGAAGGCAGAACTGTTCCCCACCAGCGTTCGCGCCACAGGTGTCGGCCTGCCCTACGCTGTGACCGTTTCACTCTTTGGCGGAACAGCGGAGTCAATAGCACTCTGGTTCAAGTCGATCGGCCACGAGACGTGGTTCTACGTCTACCTCACCGCTGTCATCGCGACTTCACTCATTGTCTATGTAACTATGCGCGACACCAAACGTCACTCCGCGATGGGCCGGCACGAGTAATCGAATCATTTCATCACGCCGCCCGAACGGAGCTCTGACCACGATCGAATCGAGACTATCGCGAAAGCTCCAGAAGCAGCTTGATCTGCGGTACTTCGGAGATTAGTGACCTGTCCCAGCGGATCCTTTCTTGAGCGTTGAGGCGTGTGGCGTCCAGTCGAGTGTTTGGAGTTTGGAATGTCCGGCAATGAGTTCGAAATTCTTGTCGCAATGAACAAGCGTCGCTTGATGAGCGATAGCCACGATTGAAATAAAGCAGTCACTGGCACTCGCAGAGATGCCTTCCTTCCGGAGACTTGTAGCGAGCTTCCATGCCTCATTCCATTTCTCGGCTGGAAACGGCAATCGGTGGAGCGGCTCCATTTTTCGGATCAAGCTGTCCGCGCTCTCACTCGTGCGGATGCCAACCATCAGCTCAAGCAAGACCCATTCCGTAATCGCGGCGTTGCCACCAACGATCATCGGTTTCAACAACTGTTGAATGCGCGCTATGCCTGGACGCCGCAGGACGTGTATCCAAACCGACGTGTCAACGAGATGCATTTCGAGTCCGCTTGCGGCGCATCCGGCGCAGCTTTTCTGGAGTCAAATCGATATCGAAGGTTCCCAATGAATCGGCGAGTTCTTCGAGCGCTCGTTGGCGCACGACCCTCCGTAAACTTTCTTCGACAGTGTCTTTGATCGTGTCCTTCCCCAGTATGCGCCGTGCTCGCTCGAGTAGATGTTCATCCATCTCAACCGTGGTTTTCAATATATCCTCCTCGATGAAAGTATATATCTAATTGTTAAAACGTAGATATATCGCGGCTCGCGACTAAGATTCAGCCATCCTGATCTCGCCGGACAATTTGCAGCAAACGAGGAAAACAGAATGAGCCGGAATTCCCCTCCTTGGCGAAGGAGGGTGACGGGGAAGCTGTGAAAAAATTGGAATCAAGCGCTATTCCCCTCCTTGCATCACTGCAAGGAGGGGTGGCCGAGCGATTCAGAAAATATCGCGAAGCATCCGCTTATCGCGAGGCCGGGGTGGTTTTCCGATGAATCGAAAAGGAAAACCACCCCGGCTGCGTCTGCTTCGGTGGCTTCGCCAAATTTTCTTTGATGACGCAGCCACCCCTCCTTTGCCAAGGAGGAGAGTTTGCGCTTCGTATAGGTTCGTCCTGAATTCCTCGACCTCAGGAGCTCTGACCTCGCTGTTTGCTGTCGGGTGTCGCCCCCCAACTGGATCGTGGCATGAGCGATCGCGCGATATCTACTTCTTGATGTGTTTTTCGAGCATCTGCCGGCGGACGACGGCACCGTAGACGTTCCCCTCGGCGTCCACTCCGACGCCCTCGGCCCCGCTGTGATCGATGGTGGTCGATTCCATGTCTTCGATGAAGTATTTTACCGACCCGTCTTTGGCGCTCCCGATGCGGATGCCCTTCTTCCAACCGGGTTGATCCGGTCCCCACGATTCTGAGTCCGCCACGTACATGGTGTCGTCCTTTGTAATGAGGATTCCACTTGGCCGCCCGAACTGGTACCACGTGCTAAGGTAGCGCCCGTCCTGGTCGAAGATCTGGATGCGATTATTCGATCGGTCGCCCACGAAAAGCCGCCCTCGGGAATCCAGGGCGATCGTGTGAGGGGAGTTAAACTCGCCGGGCCCTGATCCGCTCTTTCCCCACGACTTGATGAACTTCCCATCTTTGGAGAACTTCGAGACGCGGTCATTTCCTTTAGTTCCGCCGGAATGTCCCTCCGTTATGAAAATGTCGCCGTTGGGAGCGATCGCCACATCGGTGGGCTCGTCGAACGATCCAGGCTCTGCGCTGGCGACGCCCGCCTTTCCGAGCGTCATCAGTACCTTTCCATCCGGACTGAACTTGAACGCCTGATAACCTTTCCCGCCTTGTATCTGCGCGTCGGTCACCCAGAGATTCCCCTGCGCGTCCAGCGTGGCGCCGTGCGGAAACACGAACATGCCCTCGCCCCAGCTCTTGAGAAGCTTGCCTGATTTATCGAATTTCAAAATCGGCGGCTCGGTTCGTCCGGCACACGAGTTTCCGGAGCATCGATGAATGACGTAGATACTGCCATCGGGCGCAGCTTCCACGGCGGTTACCGCGGCCCACGGGGCGCTGCCAGGAGGGTGTGCCCAATCGCGGACGGTACGGAATGGGTTGGGCAGGTCGTTGATGGGTTTAACGCCGGTCTGGGAGTACAAACTCCCTCCAAACACCACAACAAACATGGTGGTCATCACGGTAACTCTCACTCGGTTTGCCTGCAGCATCGTAGTCCCTCCTTACGCACGGATTCCGTGGATTCTACTACCTACTGAGTCTCGGATAATACAATCGTCAGCAGAAAGAACGCGGGCTAAAAGCCCGCGACTACATTGGCACCCACGGTTGGTCCTTATGTAGTCGCGGGCTTTAGCGCGCATTCTCCACCACACTTCAAGCCGGTAAAGAAAAAGTGTATACGTGAAGTCAGACGCAAAAAGCGAAGTCACGGGGATCACTAAATGCGTGCACCCATCTTCGGACGGTCTGCAGTTTTCCGGCCCGATGAAACTCGAAAGCGATGGCTCCTCGATGCCGGGATAGTGGTGGCCGTGGCGGCCGTCCTCAAACTGCTCCTTCACTTATACGCAGGCCGCAACTACGGCTATTTTGTTGACGAACTCTACTACTTGGCGCTCGCGGGCGCCGGCAAAGTACTGCTGACGGGTCTGATCGCACGGGAGTTGGGCGGGCGGCGCTTCGCCCAGGGACTGGCGGCGCTGTCAATTCTCGTCGCACCAGGCTTTCTGGCCATCGACAACTGGCTTTCGATGAACGCATTCGAGCCATTGTTTTGGATGGGAAGTGCCTTCGTGCTCATTCGCATCATCAAGACCGGGAACCAGAAATTCTGGCTTTGGTTCGGCCTCCTGGCGGGAATGGGGCTGGAAAACAAGTACTCTATGGCGATCTTCGGCTTCGCCATCATGGCGGGCCTGCTGGTGACGCCGGAAAGGCGTTTCTTCCGCACGCCCTGGATCTGGATTGCCGGTTTGCTCGCATTTGTGCTCTTCCTGCCGAATCTGCTTTGGAATATCCAACACCATTTCCCATTTCTGGAGCTGCAAGCAAACATCCGTCGCAGCGGACGGAATACAGATTTGCCGGCGATGGCGTTCCTGGGCGAGGAGATTCTGTCCATGCTGCCACTGAGCGCACCGATTTGGCTGGCAGGCCTCTGGTATTTTTTCTTCCATCGCCAGGGAAAGCCTTTTCGCGTATTCGGCTGGGCCTGGCTGATCACGGCGGGATTGATCGTGACGCTAAACCCGCGCGTGTACTACCTGTATCCCGCCTTTCCGATTCTGCTGGCCGCCGGCAGCGTGATGTGGGAGTCGTGGCGCGCTCGTCCTCGCTGGAAGTGGATCATGCCGGCGTATATCACGCTCATAGTCGTGCTCGCCGCCGTGCTGGCGCCGGCGGCAGTCCCGGTGCTGCCGGTTGAGACCTACGTCCGCTATGCGATAAGCACGCACCTTCAACAGCCACGAATCGAAACGCGCAGACTCGGTCCTCTGCCGCAGTTGTATGCGGACCAGTTTGGTTGGGAGGAGATGGTGGCCACAGTGGCCCGCGCCTACCACAGTTTGCCTCCAGATGTGCAAGTGAGGACCGCGATCTTTGGGCAGAACTATGGTCAGGCGGGTGCCGTCGATCTATTTGGCTCGAAGTACGGCCTCCCGAAGGCGATCAGTGGGCATCAGAGTTACTACCTTTGGGGGCCGCGTGGCTACATGGGCGAGAGCATCATCGTCATGGGCGACCGGGAGGAAGTACTTGAAAAGTTGTTTGCCGTGGTAGAGAAGGTTGCCCGAGTCGATCATCCTTACTCCATGCCCGACCAACATTTTGACGTGTTCTACTGCCGGGGATTGAAGGGGTCGTTGAACGAGTTCTGGCCCAACGTCAAGAAGTGGCAGTAGGGAGCTGCAAATCGAATCGGAATCCACTAGTTAAGGAATTATCGGCCAACGGCCATCGGTATTGCAGGCACGGTTTCTTCGCTTAGTGGCCGGTCCGGGTGTATCGCGAAGGACAAGGCGGCGCCGAATAACATGAGCGCCATCGAGCCGAGGAAGGGCCAAGTCCAGTGGCCTGTCTTGTCGACGATGTAACCGAATACCACGGGCGAGACGATCGCCGCCAGTGCCGAACCCGTATTCATCATGCCGCTGGCAGTGCCCGAGTACTTGGGCGCAATGTCCATCGGGATGGCCCACATTGGCCCGATAGTGAACTCCGCGCAGAAGAAGCCAGCGCTGAGCGCAAGCGCGACTAGCTTGATGTTGTCTGTGAAGAGAATCGGAATCAGGGAAACGCAGCAGAGCACCATCATTACTGCGACCAGATTCCGGCGCGCAATGTTGAGGTTCCTTGTCTTTTCGAACAGCCTGTCGCTGACGATGCCGCCCAGCATGTCGCCCACCACACCGGAGAAGAAGACGCCCGAAGCGAACAGAGCCGAGCTCTGGAGATCGAGGTGGTACTCATTCTTGAAGAAGGACGGGATCCAACTCAGGAACAGCCACAGCGTCCAGCCATAGCAGAAGTAAACGACGATGACAGGAATCATGCGAAATCCCAGACGCTTCCATGGCACTTTCACCTCACCCTTCTTGGCAGCGTAGGGAGGAAGCGTTGCGATTTCCTCCTGCGTGATCGCCTTGTGCTGATTAGGATCGTCCCTAAAATACAAACCCCACACCAGCGCCCAGAACAAGCTGACGATGCCGACCACGATGAACGACCCGCGCCAGGAAATCGTGGCGATCAAAGTTGCCACTAGCCAGGGCGTGACGGAGTTTCCCAATCGTGAGAACGCATGCGTGATTCCCTGCGCGTAACCGCGCTTGGATTTCGGCATCCAATAGGACATCGCGCGGGTCGCGGTCGGGAAAGTAGCGCCTTCGCCGAATCCCAGAACGACTCGAGCGATGAACATCATCATCAGGCCGTGGACCAGGCCTGTCATGATCGTCGCACTGGCCCAGATAATGCCGCAGATCGTAAGCGCGATCCGCGGTCCAAATTTGTCCGCCACCCAGCCGCCGCTGATTTGGAACAAAAGATAGGGATAAGCAAAGGCGGAAAAAATGAGACCCGCCTGAGTCTTGGTCAGCGGTATTTCTTTCAAAAACTCGTTGGATGCCATTGCCGTGCTGATGTTCACGCGATCAAGGTAGGTGAGAAAGTACATCAAGCAAAGCAGGCCGAGGACAATGTTGGTCGCTCTGAGCACATTAGAATGCATAGTGTCTCCAATTTGGGCGAAGTGATGGGGCGGATATGATGTGCCGCTTTCTGGCGGCAATCAAGCCATTTCCTCGCTAGAAAAAAAGTTTCATCGCTAGACAGGCCTCCTCCCTCACGACCACCGTCTGATCCTTACCGCTCCGGGCTGGAGCGCAAAATTCACCACCGCCTCTTGGGAAAAAAAGTTGATGACACTATACGGCTCGCCAAAAGCGAGTGTCAACGTGGCAACCTGGAGTTTGGACATTTGCGCGGGTTTTTGAAGCAAAAACTCCTCTCCTTGGCAAAGGAGGGGTGACGGGGAAGCTGTGAAAAAATTGGAATCAACCGCTATTCCCCTCCTTGCATCACTCGGTGGTGCAAGGAGGGGAATAACGTTTGGAAGTTGAACGAACCACCCCGTCCGCGCCAGTGAAAGGAACGGGACCATTTACTTGATGGCGCGGCCACCCCTCCTTTGCCAAGGAGGGGACTTCGCATTTTCCCGCAGGTTGTCCCAGACGCCCGTGTCCAGCGGACGACTTGTGGGTAACGCTCAAGCATCACTGCAAGGAGGGGTGGCCGAGCGATTCAGAAAATATCGCGAAGCATCCGCTTATCGCGAGGCCGGGGTGGTTTTCCGATGAATCCAAAAGGAAAACCACCCCGGCTGCGTCTGCTTCGGTGGCTTCGCCAAATTTTCTTTGATGACGCAGCCACCCCTCCTTGCGGTGGTGCAGCGGTGGTGCAAGG
>QHXC01000246.1 GCA_003222815.1 Acidobacteriota bacterium
CCGAATTCCAGCGTGGCGCAGGTCCTGCCGGCGATGCGCACGCTCGATCGGCTGGAGAGGTGCCTTAGCGCCGGCAAACAAGGCCAATGATTCCGAATGCGAAACCTAATTCCCCTCCTCGACGAGCCCTCGACGAGGAGGGGTAGCTGCGCCCTTTCTGTTTCAAGAGGGAAATCCGTCTAGCTTGTGGTCAGGAGGCACACATGGTCGATGCGAAAAGTCTCCACGCTACCCTGTTGGCCAGCGCACTTGCGCTCCTGTTGATGGCAAAGCCGGCGCCGGCGCAACAGCAACAGCAGCAGCAGCAACCCGCGCCGGTCCCGCCGATCCTGCAGAATTACAAGCCGGTGAGCGCTGAACGCCTGAAGAAGCCGGAAGACAGCGACTGGATGATGGTCCGGCGCACGTATGACGGCTGGGGCTATAGCCCGCTGGACCAGGTCACGCCGAACAATGCGCATCGGCTACAGCCGGTGTGGGTTTTCTCAACAGGCCAGACTAGCGGGCACGAAGCGCCACCGATCGTAAACAACGGCGTCATGTTTGCGGCGACGCCGGGCAACCAGGTGATTGCTCTCAATGCGAAGACCGGCGCCCTCCTCTGGCGCTTCAGGAGACCGCCACCGGAGGGCGCAATTGTGCCGCACCAAACGACGCGTGGCGTTGCACTCTACGGTGATAAGGTCTTTTTCGCCGCTGGCGAGGCGGTGCTCGTTGCAGTCGACGCCAGGACCGGCAAAGAAGTCTGGGCGACAGAGGTGGCGGACAACAAGGCCGGTTACTACATGACGCTGGCACCGCTGGTCGCCGACGGCAAGGTGCTGGTCGGCGCGTCCGGCGGCGAACTTGGAATCCGCGGCTTCGTCGCTGCCTACGACCCGGACACCGGAAAAGAGGTATGGAGGGTCTATACCGTGCCCGCGCCTGGAGAACCCGGAAGCGAAACGTGGCCGAACGGTGACCAGTGGAAGACCGGCGGCGGCTCGGTCTGGGTTACCGGTAATTACGATCCCGAAACCAATCTGGCTTTTTGGGGCACCGGCAACGGTGGCCCGTGGATGGGCGACCAGCGCCCTGGCGATAATCTTTACACGGCGTCGACGATCGCGATCGATGCCGCCACCGGCAAGATCAAGGGTTACCACCAGTATACCCCCAACGAATCCTGGGACTGGGACGAGGTCTCGCCACCGATCCTGGTCGACTACAAACGCGGCGGCAGGACAATTAAAGGTTTGATCGACGTTGCCCGCGACGGCTACTTGTGGTTTCTTGAGCGCACGAACGGCAAGATCAATTTCGTCGAGGGCAAGCCGTACGTGAAACAGAACGTGTTCAAGAGTCTCGACCCGGAGACCGGACGCCCGGAGATTGATCCGGACCGAAAGCCCGGTACCGGCAAGATGGCAGACTTCTGCCCATCGCTCTGGGGCGGCAAGAACTGGCCGCCAATCGCTTTCAGCCCGAAGACCCGAATGATTTACATCCCGGCCAATGAGAATTTGTGTATGACATCCGTCGGACGGGAAATCGAATACGTGCCGGGCCGTAGTTTCACAGGCGCGACGACGAACTTTTCGATCGCTCCGGGCGCCGACCATATTGGCGAAGTGCAAGCGTGGAATGTCGACACCGGCAGGCGTGTCTGGACTCATACCTACGCGAACTCCCAGAACTGGGGCCCGACGTTAGCTACGGGCGGCGGACTCGTTTTCAGCGGCGGAACGAATGATCGCATGTTCCACGCCTTTGACGCGTCAAACGGAAAGCTGTTGTGGGAGTTTCCGACCAACTCGGGCATCACCGGCCAGCCATCATCGTTCATGGTCGATGGCAAGCAGTACATTGCAGTGCAGTCGGGCTGGGGCGTCGACGCCGGAGGAATGCAGGGCCGCCTCAACGCTGAGCGACCCGGACAATTCCCCGAAGTGCCGCAGGGCGGTGCAATCTGGGTTTTCGCCGTCAAATAAGCCGAAGCTTTCTGAGGTTAAAAACGAAATGGCAGAATGGCACCTCATAGAAACACAACCAGCAGATGAATTCGCGCAGCTCCATTTATTTTCGATCAAGAAGTCTCAAGGCGATCAGGCCATCGAGTTCCAGATCACCGTGTATGAATATGCAAACCGGAACAAGCTTTCGATGCGCTTTTTTGCTCAGGCCGATAAGCAAGTTAATCAGAAGACCGCGCCCTTTACTCCATTCGGCTGGGGGCCAACACTGCTCGACGCTCTGAGCGAGTGCGTGAAATCGATCAATCGCTTTCCTTACGAAGGGGGAACGGGGACGTAGCCCGATGTCCCCATTTCCCGGTCAGTAGCCCGCGTCGCAGTCGACAAGATTCAGTAGCGGCTCGCCGTGCCGGAAGCGGAGAAGATTGTCGCTGAACAGTTCGATCACGTCATCCCAGTGGTCTGGCCGGACGCCCGAGCAGTGCGGCGTGATTACAACATTGGGAAGACTCCACAACGGACTGGCTGAATCCAGTGGCTCGCGGTCAAAAACATCGAGTACGGCACCCCCTAGACGCTTTTCCTCTAATGCAGCAATCATTTCGCGTTCGTCGACAATTCTTCCGCGCGCCACGTTGACGAGGATCGCGCCACGATTGAGAAGAGCCAACTGCCTGGCGCCAATCAGACGATCCGTTTCGGGAATAAAAGGAGCCGCAATCACCAGCACATCGCAGCCGCCCAATGCATCGTCTAATTGATCGGGACCGACCACGCGATCCACGAATGAAGGCTTTGGTTGGCCGGGGCGGCGGCGGATACCCGTTACATGAAGACCGAATGCCTGCGCACAGCGCGCAACTTCCAGTCCGGTTGTGCCCAAGCCAACAATCGTCATCATTCGCCCATGGAGGCTCCACGGCGACGCGTCAGCGCGGAGTTCGTTCTGAATCCATCGCCGCTCCCGTTGTGCAGATAGCGTCAAATCGAAGCGTCGCGCCAGCACGAGTAGTCCGCCCATCACGTGCTCCGCCATTGTAATGGCCTGAACGCCACGAGAATTCGTGACAGCGATTCCACGCGCGGCCAGATCTCGGAGTGGAAGGATTCCGACCGCAGCTGCCGTCGAATGCACCCATCGCAATCGCGGCGCGCGCTGCACGGCCAGTGTTGTCAAGCGTGATGCCAGGGCGACGTCCGCGTCCTCAATTTCTCTGAGAGCTTCTCCGTCATTGAGCGCATGCGTGAAGGTCACGTCGGGAAATCTCTCGCGCAATCGCAACACCTGCGATTTCGGCACTTCCCAAAACGGAACCGGCCAAACCGTATAAATGAGCACCTTCATTCGTACGCGATAATACCTAATTCTCGTTGTGAAACGTATTCCGCTGCTTGCCTCAAGATCAGGAGGCCTGACCTGGGATTTATGCGTCCGTCCGCGAATTCGGGACTTAAAATAAAAGAATGCCGGGAAGCACAGTACAGACCGAAACCGGTGAGACCACGAAGGACGACCTCAGCAAGCTCTATCACGTCATCATCCTGAATGATGAAGAGCACACCTTCGAGTACGTTATTGAGATGCTGCAAGCGATCTTCGGTTTTTCCCATGCAACGGCGTTAGCGCACACCACGGAGGCGGACACAACGGGCAGCAGCATCGTTTGGACGTGTGGCCTCGAAGAGGCTGAGCAGAAGCGGGATCAGATTCACGCTTATGGCCCAGATTGGCGAATGCCGGACAGCCGCGGCTCTGTCGTCGCGCTTGTCGAACCTGCCGCGCGGCCGTCGTAACCAGGAGCGTTTACTTCTCTGCTTTTTCGTCCATCCATTCATACATCCACCGAACACCGCGGATGTCGGCGCCTGCGCCCTGTATCTGCGGGAAAGCGGTCCGTCAAGTAACTCTGAAATGCGGTGATCAGGCCTTTGTCCTTGCTTCGACTGGTTGGCACTTTTGAACGGATATCCGGGACTACTTTCGAACGCGTCCAACAAACCAATGACCCATGTCCTTTCTGCCGTTAGGCAGCTAAGATCGCAGTTGTCAAGTCGAAGTTGCTTTTGGTTCTTTTCGAGTCGCCGGCATTTGGTTTGCTTGTGGGGAGCAAGCTGGGTGCCGGTTCTCTCTTTCCATCCGTTTGCATCCCATCCAATACACTAGATGGATAGGCCGTGCCCAGAAGGTTAAACCTTCAACGCTAACCGATCAATTTTTCACCAACATAGCCAATTCACTTCATTGGACCGACACCTGCAGTATAGATGCGAAGAACACGTGATGCGAAGGGGCTGCAACGATGGACCAAACGAGGATCAATACTGAAATCCTGGAAGCCACTCTGGCGGGCACCAGCGCGCTGGACGATGGCGAACTCATCCAATTGAAACCTGGGATCGTTACGTACAGATGTAAAGTCTTTAGAGCTCTCCTGGAGATTAGGTCTGAAAGCCAGCACAGCGGGCCGCCGTTCGTCGTGCGAACCAGGAAGAGGTTGGGTTGAAGAATTCTCCCTCTCAGACGGACGCGGGCTGAAGCCAGCGACTCTATAGTCCCAGGCTTCAGCCCGTGTTCATTCGAGCCTTCCCTCTTCCAACCTCACATCACTGTTGACGGAGCGGTTGCATCGGAACAGGAACCGTATAGACCGTCGCACCCCTTCCCACGCCACCGAGGCAATCATTTGGTGGCGTGGTGCAGACCCCTCTCGACGCAGGACACTCCGCCGCCCAAAACATGTAGCCTAGCATTCCGTACGTAGCCCCTTGAACTTTTGGCGGCACGGAATACACGTAGTCTCCTGTTGTATCTTCCAGGGACCCCAAGAAATTCACACACTCCGCTAATGGTCTTGAACCCTTGACGATGTACAGGCTCCCGGTAAACTTTGCAGGAGCCAAAGGTGAAATGGGCGGGCTGTACTGAGGCTTGCCGTCGACATGTTCCTGCCAGTTGGACTCCGCGTCGGCGGCGCCAGAGGGCAGCCTGCTGGGTACCATGGCGTTGGCATAATCCAGTACCGGATTGGCAGTGTTGAGCCAGTCTGCTGTGGCTTTGCGGGTCAGAGCAATTAACCACCGATCTCCGGCGGCCAGGTCAATTGTGAGACGTGCAGCCGCATTCACACCGCTCGGATCGTACAGCGTGTTCGCCCCGTTCGCGGGATAGACGTACGCTCGATAGGCATTGATGAATTCCTGCATGCCCGCCAGGTTGGGAGCCTTGCTATCCTCGTAATCGATTTCGATGCCCACACCCAAACGATGGGCGGTATACGCTGCATTGATTCCCAATTGCTTCGCGTTCGTGGCCAGCGCCGTATTCCAATCATTGACGTAAGTAATTCCACCGATCGACAACATGACTCGAATGTTTTTGGCTTTGAAATAATTCACGATGTCCGCGGTCATCCCGATTGGGATGCCCTGCGATGTCGTGCCGTCATTGGTAAGATTTAACAGCTTAAGGGGATTGACGAAGCTGAGGACCACTACGTTGACCGACGGAAGCGCTGATACATCGCCCCGGTCGACGATCCAATGATTCTTACTGTCGAATTCGCTCACACTTCGAACCGTGCCCCAGGAGCAATAGTCATTCCCGCAGTGCCAGACTCCGTAGACGGAAATGGGCGTGCCCGCCGCGTTCACCATCATCGGCGCGGCAAGAATGACAATAAGACAGGCAATGAAGAGCAGAATAGGTCTCACGAAACCGTCAAAGGAGGACATGAAGTTTTACCTTTCTAGAGTTCAGGATCTTTCACCGGCTTGAACAACACTTCAAGAATCCTAAACAAGATCGGGAATCCTACCAAAGTCCGAAAGTGTCGGCTCAATAGTAGAGATTGCGGGTAAAATTCAGCGCGTTTGAGAGGCACTTGTGGACAGATTTTTGGTGAAGACCAGATCGGAGCCGCCAATTCCGGGAATTACGCAAACGGCCGCCTTTTGATAAACTCTAGAAGATGAAGCGATTCGCTCGCCTCGTGTTCACACTCTTCTTTACGGCGGTCCCGTGCATGGCTCAGAACAACGTGGATGGATTCGTCGCGCGAGTTTACAAGGATCAAAGCCAGCAGGCGATGCCTTATCGTGTGTTCATACCAAAGGGCTACGACCAGAGCCAAAAATATCCTCTTGTTCTCTGGCTCCATGGTGCCGGCAGTGTAGGCAGAGATAACTTGAAGCAGATTTCCAGCGCAAGCAGGCCTGGCACACACATCTGGACGACACCGGAAAACCAGGCCAAACATCCGGCATTCGTGGTCGCGCCGCAGTGTCCGCAGAGTGTGGGATGCTGGGACGACGGCCGCACGAATGAACCTGGCCCGCACTTGCTTTTGGTGCTGAAGATCCTGGATTCGCTCCGGACGGAGTTCAGCATCGATTCCGAGCGCATTTATGTTGCGGGCCAGTCGATGGGTGGTTACGGAACCTGGGATCTGATCACCAAAAGGCCGGATCTATTCGCAGCCGCAGTTCCTCTCTGCGGCGGAGGCAATGTCGCTCTTGCTGCCGCCATTCGAAAAATGCCGATCTGGGCCTTCCATGGCGATGTGGACCCTACGGTTCCCGTCGAGCAGTCACGGACAATGATCGCAGCCATCCAGAAGGCTGGAGGCAATCCACGATATA
>QHXC01000247.1 GCA_003222815.1 Acidobacteriota bacterium
TTTTTGAGCAGCATTTCCACTCATCTGTCGAGCGGGCGCAACCGCTGCAGGGCCAGCTTGGCGGCTCGGGGCGTAATATCATCCGGCTTGCCAACAACAAACTCAGTGCGATCGGCGTTCTGTATGCCGTACGCGAAGAGAACATCGCGTTTCTCGAGTTTTCCAAGCATTTTCGCCGGCACGGTCTGCCGGTGCCGGAAATTTATGCTGAAGATTTGAATCACGGCGCTTATCTCGAAGAAGACTTCGGGGACACATCGCTTTTTGAGTTTCTCACGAAAAATCGTGCTGGCAACAACATTGCTCCCGAAGCGATTAAAGCCTATCGCGAAGTTGTGGCCGTGTTGCCACGTTTTCAGGTCGCCGCCGGCCGCGATTTGAATTACAGAGTGTGCTATCCGCGCGATAGCTTCGATCGCCAGTCCATCGCCTGGGATTTGAACTATTTCAAATACTATTTTCTTAGGCTCGCAGGCATCCCCTTCAACGAACAAGCCCTAGAAGACGATTTCGGCCGTCTGACGAACTTCTTATTGAGCGCCGGCCGCGATTACTTTCTCTATCGGGATTTCCAATCACGCAACATTATGTTGCGCGACGGCCATCCCTTTTTCTTGGATTATCAAGGCGGCCGCAAAGGCGCGCTGCAATATGACATCGCGTCTCTTTTGTACGATGCCAAGGCCGACCTGCCGCCGGAGCTGCGCCAGCAATTGCTCGATCATTATCTCGACAAGCTTGCCGGTTTCATCGAGCTCAAGCGCGAAGCGTTCATGCGCCACTACTATGCCTACGTTTACATCCGCATCATGCAGGCGTTGGGCGCTTACGGCTTTCGCGGCTTTTACGAGCGCAAAGCTCACTTTCTCCAAAGCGTGCCATACGCGCTGAACAACTTGCGCTGGCTGCTTCACAATGTCCGGCTGCCGATCGAGGCGCCGATGCTGATGAACGCGTTCAAAAGCATGCTGGCCTCGGAGAAATTGGAAAGTCTCGCTTCCGAAACAGAAAATCTGGCAGTGCGGATTTTCAGTTTTTCATTTCATCAGGGCATGCCGAAAGACGAGGCAGGACACGGCGGCGGATTCGTTTTCGATGGCCGGGGGCTGCCCAATCCGGGCCGGGAAGACCGCTTCAAAAATCTCACCGGCCGCGACGCGCCGGTAATCGATTATCTTAATCAGCAGGAAAGCGTGCATCAGTTTCTCGCTGGCGTCATGTCCCTGGTAGACGCTACCGTCAGCAACTATCAACGCCGCGGCTTCAAGAGCTTGATGGTGTCGTTCGGCTGCACAGGCGGACAGCATCGCTCGGTGTACCTCGCGGAGGAATTGGCGAAACGGTTGCGCGGCAGGAACGGCGTGGAGGTGGTAGTGCGGCATCTCGGTTTGGAGAATTTGGGCAAATGAAAGCGATGATTTTGGCCGCCGGCCTCGGTACACGCTTGCGACCAATTACGGACAATCGCCCCAAGGCGCTGGTGGAAATCGCCGGCCGCACGTTGTTGGAAATTACACTCTCTCGCTTGCGTGCGTTTGGGATTCGCGAAGTGATTATCAACGTGCATCACTTTGCCGGCATGATTCTCGAGTATTTGAAAGCGAACGATAACTTCGGCATGCGTGTTGAAGTCTCTTGCGAGAGCGTCTTGCTCGACACCGGCGGCGGCCTGAAAAACGCTGCCTATTTTTTTCTCGAGGATTCCAGCCGTTCGGATGAGTCATTCATTTTGCACAATGTCGATGTCATCAGCACCATTGACCTCCGCCGCATGGTGCAATTTCACACTGAAAATCAGGCTCTCGCCACACTGGCCGTGCAAGACCGGCAGACCTCTCGATACCTGCTCTTCGACCAGCAGCTTCAGCTTTGCGGCCGCCGATCCACGCGCGATCAGAAAACTGAATTTGTTCGATCTTCTCAGCAGGTACAGGCGCTGGCTTTTTCCGGCATCCACGTTATTTCTCCGCGGCTATTTGCGATGATGAATGAAGAAGGCGTTTTCTCCATCATCACTTCCTATCTCAATCTCGCTGCCCATGGAGAAAAGATCCTCGCCTTTCGCGCCGATGAATATTATTGGCGTGATCTCGGCAGGCCCGAGAATGTGACCCAAGCGGCTCTGGATTTGAAGCAAGAAATCATTCTGTAGCCGTCAAGCCGAATTCTTTGCGGTATGAATGTGTATTTGATTGACGGGACATATGAACTGTTCCGGCACTTTTTTGCCGTGCCCGCTGCGGCGGACGTGAATGGGCAGGAAATTGGCGCGGTGCGTGGCGTCTTGAATTCTGTTCTGTCCATGATCGAACGCGGCGCAACCCACATCGGCGTTGCCACCGATCATGTCGTGGAGTCTTTTCGGAATAGTCTGTATCCCGGATACAAGACCAGCGCAGGCGTGCCTCGGGAGTTGCTCACGCAGTTCCCGGTTCTCGAAGAAGCGCTGGAAGCGATGGGAGTCGTCGTGTGGCCAATGGTCTACTATGAAGCGGATGATGCGCTGGCTTCCGCCGCAAGCAAGGCGGCGCAGGATGACCGTGTGAGGCAGGTGATCATTTGTACCCCGGATAAAGACCTCAGTCAGTGCATTGTGGGTGCACGAGTCGTTCAACTAGACCGCCGGCGCGACATCCTGCGCGACGAAGCCGGCGTCGTGACCAAATTTGGTGTGAAGCCGCAATCGATTCCGGACTACCTGGCTGTCGTCGGCGACAGCGCGGATGGTTTTCCAGGTCTGCCTGGATGGGGCCAAAAGGCAGCGGCCTTGACCTTATCTCAATATCCTCACCTTGAAGATATTCCGAAGGATTGGCGAGAATGGCCCCCATCGATCCGCAATGCTCGCCTGCTGTCCACGTCGCTGCTCAACTTCTGGGACGATGCTTTGTTGTTCCGCATACTCGCGACCTTGCGGCTGGACGTGCCGGTCTTTGACACGGTCGACGATCTTCGTTGGAAGGGAACGCACCCGAACTTTGAGGAACAATGCCTTCGCATGAAGTCACCGGATCTGCTAGGCCGCGCCAGGTCGGCAAAGTTGGCTTGATCTGAACTTATCGCAGCCCAGTGAAACGAACTCCCCTCCTTGGCAAAGGAGGGGAGTTCGCTTAGAGTGCGCGTCGCGGCGTTCGATTTGTTATCGAAGGCATAGAGAGTGTCCGTTCCGTCTTCAAGGCGATAACGGCAACCAGGAACGCCGCGAAGCCGATCCAATTCAGCCAGAGAAAAACCCTCGCGGAAACTGCAATGGGCGAGATGGGGCTGAAAAGCATGACAATCGGCAGGAATCCCGTCGCAAGCAGGTACTGGCCGGCGCGAACCGCCTGACGGATAACCAGGAGACCGGACGCACAAACCACAGTCTCCAACAGTACTTTCTCACTCGTAACGGGAAGCCCTAACAACGCCAGGAACACAACCACAATCGAGACCCACATCATAACTTTCGTCAGCATTGGAACCTCATTCCTTTTTGCGGAACGGACAGACCCAAGCTAGAGTTTAGTACATCGGTGGTCCGCCGCCGCCCGGCATCACCGCAGCTTTTCCTTCGTCCGGAATTTCGGAGATCAGGGCTTCAGTCGTCAGCATCAAGGCTGCGACCGAGGCAGAGTTCTGAAGCGCAGAACGAGTCACCTTGGCCGGATCGAGAATACCGGCAGAGATCATGTCGGTGTACTCTTCGGTTTCGGCATTGAATCCGAAGTTTGGTTGTTTCGAATCGCGAACTTTGCCCACAACGACCGCACCTTCGTGTCCGGCGTTGGAAGCGATCAGCCGAAGTGGCTCTTCGAGAGCGCGCTTCACAATGTTGACGCCGATCTGCTCGTCGTCTTCGAGCTTCAGCTTATCCAGAGCTGGAATCGCTCGCAGAAAAGCGACGCCACCGCCGGGAACGATTCCTTCTTCCACAGCAGCCCGGGTGGCATGCATCGCATCTTCGACGCGCGCCTTCTTTTCCTTCATTTCCGTCTCGGTCGCCGCGCCGACCTTGATTATAGCCACACCGCCGACAAGCTTCGCCAACCGCTCCTGCAGCTTTTCGCGATCGTAGTCGGAAGTCGTCTCTTCGAGCTGAACGCGAATCTGTTTCACGCGTCCTTCGATGGCCGAGCGCTTACCACCGCCTTCGACGATGGTGGTGTTGTCCTTGTCGATGACGACCTTTTTCGCCGTGCCGAGATCCTCAATCTGGATGTTCTCCAGCTTGATGCCGAGATCTTCCGTAATCGAACGGCCCTTGGTAAGGGTTGCGATATCGTCCAGCATCGCCTTCCGGCGATCGCCAAAGCCGGGAGCTTTTACGGCCGCGGCTTGCAGCGTGCCCCGCAGCTTGTTCACAACCAGCGTTGCGAGCGCTTCACCTTCGATGTCTTCCGCAATAATCAACAGGGAGCGCCCCATCTTCGCCACCTGTTCCAGGATCGGCAGAAGGTCTTTCATCGTGCTGATCTTCTTTTCGCAAATCAGAATGAGGCAATTTTCGAGCACACACTGCATCCGGTCCGGGTCAGTCACAAAGTAAGGCGACAGATAACCGCGATCGAACTGCATCCCTTCGACCAGGTCCATCGTCGTCTCGAGGGTTTTTGCTTCTTCGACCGTGATCACCCCATCTTTGCCGACTTTCTTCATGGCTTCGGCAATAATGTTGCCGATTGTGGAGTCGTTGTTGGCCGAAACCGTAGCCACCTGAACAATCATTTCGCCGCTCACCGGTTTCGCGAGTTTCTTGATCTGTTCGGTAGCCACTTCAACCGCTTTTTCGATGCCGCGCTTGACGGCCATCGGGTTTGCTCCCGCAGCCACGGTCTTTACGCCCTCGCGGAAGATTGCCTGAGCCAGAACGGTGGCCGTCGTCGTGCCGTCACCCGCCACGTCGCTGGTTTTCGATGCGACTTCCTTCACCAACTGGGCGCCCATATTCTCGAGAGGATCTTTCAACTCGATTTCTTTCGCTACCGCGACGCCGTCTTTCGTGATCACCGGCGAACCGAATTTCTTATCGAGAACCACATTGCGGCCCCTCGGCCCCAGCGTGACCTTGACTGCATCAGCAAGTATGTTTACGCCGCGCAAGATTGCCTGGCGTGAATCTTCACCATGAACGATCTGTTTCGCCATTGGGCTCCTCTTTCTTACTTCCTGCCGGCGGCTTTGCCGGCGTGGGTTAAAATGCCAACGATCTCGTCTTCGCGTAGGATCAAATAGTCCTGCCCCTCAAGCTTGATTTCGCTTCCGGAATACTTTCCGAACAGGATCCGATCCCCTTCCTTTACTTCCAGCGGCGCGACCGAACCATTCTCGAGCGTCTTGCCCGTTCCAACGGCCACAACTTCGCCTTCCTGAGACTTCTCCTTGGCGGTGTCCGGGATAATGATTCCCCCTTTCACCGTCTCTTGTTCTTCAATGCGCTTTATGAGAACACGATCGTGTAAAGGTCGTACTGTCATCGGATTTAGATCTCCTTCGACTTTCGTCGGATAGATTTGTATGTTGCTCATGTTTTTGGTGTGGCTTCGTACTTAACCATATTAAGTGAATTCATTACCTATAATCAAGGCCAATCGTGTATGCTGATAAACTATTTTAAGTTAAGTAGCCAAAACGCAGAAGGGTCGGCAGTGGTATGGACGTATCTCAATTGATTCAGCAGAAATTGGATGAGTCGGGATTAGAGCAGCGAGACCTGGCCAATGCCGCTGAAGTTACCGAGTCCTAT
>QHXC01000248.1 GCA_003222815.1 Acidobacteriota bacterium
GAAAGAACGAACTCCGCAAGAAGATCCAAAGTCCGCCGGCGCCGTTGTTCAGAGAAGTTCGAGAGCTGTTTCTCGCAAAATGCAAACGGGACAAGCGACGCCAGGTGCGCGCGATTTTTGAGAAGGAATCGTTTGGCGAACTTGAACGCCTGATCACCCAGAAGCTCTTGGATGTAGTCAAGGCGTTGGCCAGGGAGGAACTGGGACGCGCAAAATGGCTCCGGATCGTGGCTCGACTGAGCGATCGAAGCTATGTGCAAATGCGCGTCGCTGCCCTCGAATTCCTGGACACGGACGTGTTCAACATAACCCCGGAAAGTTGCGTCGCTTTCCTGGATCCACTGATCGTATCGTGGGACATCGATCTCGCTTCCTTTGGCCTGCAGATCGTCTTGAATCGCAGAGCCGCTCCGTCGCACTTGAAGA
>QHXC01000249.1 GCA_003222815.1 Acidobacteriota bacterium
ATTCCCATAATGGGCGGCGGCCAACTGCGCTGTATTACTATCGCGAACTGCAAAACTTGCGAGACCCTCTCCATTTCCGTCGCAAGTAGCCATGTGCACGTTTAGCCACGTGCGCTGAATGAAACCAGGAGGTACTGATGAGGGCGGAAAAAGCCGAAATTCCAATCACAGATTTTAGTAAAGTGTGGTGTGAACACTGCGGCATCCGGATTGACCCGAATGACGAACGGACCGGGGTTGGCGTCAAGACCTAGCGTCCACATTGTTACTCCAAACTCTTTTCTGCCGTTCAC
>QHXC01000721.1 GCA_003222815.1 Acidobacteriota bacterium
GGAAGACCAAGTCCAAAACGTGATCGATCGGCTTATCCAGATAGGATTCGACGTTCATCGCTCAACCGGAACATCGCACACTGTTCTTGGTGCGGTGGGGGGCGCACAGGTCGATCCGAGAGATGTCGAGTTGCTCGACGGCGTTCGCGAGGTCGTCAAGATCTCCGCTTCATATAAGCTGGCTAGCCGGGCTTTCAAACCCGATGGGACGATTGTAAAGGTCGGGCCTCCGGGACAGCAGATTGATGTTGGCGGCCGCGACGTCGTGATCATGGCAGGACCATGTACGGTCGAGAGTCAGGAACAGATATCCACGATTGCCGGAATTATGAAGGAATGCGGCGTTCGGGTCCTGCGAGGCGGCGCGTTTAAACCGCGGACTTCGCCATATAGCTTCCAGGGCATGGGTGAAGAGGGTTTGAAGGTCTTGCGGCACGCAGGGGACAAGTATGGGTTGTTGGTGGTCTCCGAGATCATGAATCAAACCCAGATCCCGATGTTCCTTGAGCTTGTCGATATCCTGCAGGTCGGAGCCCGGAATATGCAAAACTTCGACCTGCTGAAGGAATTGGGCAAGGTCCACAAGCCGGTTTTGCTTAAACGCGGGCCATCGGCGACTATCGAAGAATGGCTGCTCTCGGCCGAGTACATCATGACTGGCGGCAATCACGATGTCATCCTTTGTGAGCGCGGGATTCGCACTTTTGAAAGCTACACGCGGAACACGCTGGACATTTCCGCAATTCCGGTGATCCAGAAGCTCTCCCACCTTCCGATCCTGGCCGATCCTTCTCACGGGACAGGCCGCCGAGACAAGGTTCCGCCAATGGCTCGTGCCGCGGTGGCAGCGGGTGCCGACGGCGTTTTAATTGAGGTTCACCATGCTCCAGAAACTGCGCTTTGCGACGGCGCGCAGTCGCTCTATCCCGCGCAATTCCGCGAGTTGATGTCGCAGCTAAAGATGATTGCACCGGCTGTCCAGCGGTCGATGATGTGAGGGAGGAGAAATTCTCCTCCCGCTGTTTCTGATGATATGAAAAACATCACCATTTACGGTACCGGTCTCATCGGAGGGTCCTTCGCTCTCGCGCTCAAACGCGCATTTCCAACCACTCGCATCGCTGGCGTCGACAGGTCCGAGGTGCTTGCTCGCGCGCAACGGTTGAAAATTATTGATGTCGCCGGTCCGCAACCGGCGGACTTCGTCGTGCTGGCGGCGCCGGTCGGAGACATTCTCGAACTTCTCGATCAGTTCTCTCCGGATGAGACGCTGATCACGGATGTAGGAAGCACCAAGGCCGCGATATGCAGTAAGGCTGAGCAGCGCGGGCTTCGCTTTATTGGTGGACATCCCATGGCGGGCTTGGAGCAGTCTGGTCCGGAAGCCGCAAGTGCGGACCTGCTTCACGACGCACCGTTCTTTCTTTGCCCCGTACGCTCCACTCCTCATGTTGCACTGGAAAGAATGCAGGACATCATTCGAGCGATCGGCGCGGTGCCACACGTGATCTCTCCCGAAAACCACGATCGTCTTGTAGCTCAGATCAGCCATCTTCCTCAAATTATTTCCAGCCTCCTTGCCGATCACACTGCAGCGCATAAAGACCTCGCGGGTCCAGGGCTACGCTCGATGACGCGCCTGGCAGGCAGTCCCTTTCACGTCTGGCGTGATATCTTTAAAACTTCCGGCTTCTTTGCGCGACGCGCGGGATGCCATCGCCGACGTGCAGGATGGCGCCACGATCATGATGGGAGGATTCGGGCTGTGTGGCATTCCGGAAAATCTCATCAGCGCTATCCGAGAGAAAGGTGTCAAGAACCTTACGATCATCAGCAACAATGCCGGCGTGGACGGTTTCGGAATGGGTTTGCTCCTCGAGAATCGCCAGGTACGGAAGATGGTTGCCACATATGTCGGTGAGAACCAGTTGTTCGAGAAACTTGCTCTTTCGGGTGAAATCGAAGTGGAATTAGTTCCCCAAGGGACTTTCGCTGAACGTATTCGCGCCGGCGGTGCGGGAATCGCGGCTTTCTTCACGCCAACCGGTTACGGTACTCTCGTCGCCGAGGCGAAGGAAACGCGTGACTTCGACGGACGTATGTACGTGCTTGAGCGTGGACTCA
>QHXC01000250.1 GCA_003222815.1 Acidobacteriota bacterium
TTTCAAGGTGCTGATTGATCTGTTAAAACGATAGGAGGATTGATGCCGGGAGTGCTCTATCAATATCTTTCGGGCGACCACGACCGATTGGACGCGTTGCTGGAAAGCGCTGTTGCAAATGTTGGCGTGATCGACATGGAACCTTACTCTGAGTTTCGGAAAGGTTTGCTGCGACATATTTCAATGGAGGAGAAAATCGTATTACCAGCAATTGCACGATGGCAGGATGGCAAGAAGGCGGCCATAGCTGAACGTCTTCGCCTTGACCATAGTGCAATTGTTTCCCTGTTAGTCCCTCCGCCAAATCCATCCATTATTCTCACCCTCCGGTCGATCTTTGCGGTTCACAACCCTCTGGAAGAACAGCAGGGTGGTTTTTACCAACTCTTTGAGACCTTGGCCGGACCCGAGACGGAGAGAATGCTTGCGGAGCTGAAAGCTGCTCCTGCTGTTCTTGTATTGCCCCACAATGAGCAACCAGACATTCTTGAAGTGACCAAGCGCGCAGTTTCAAGGGCCGGTTACGAATACAAGAACGGATAGTTCGGTATCTGCTTGGGGGAATTCTTTTGTGGTCGATCCACCTGCGCTAATAACCCTCGTCCTACTTCGCTGATGACCTGTAGCGATCAAATACACATCCGATTTCCGCACAAAAGATAAAAATCGTGCAGGCGTAATAGAGCCACACAATCAGAAAAACGAGTGCGCTGAGCGCGCCATAAATCGCGGTTGTGGTTTGAGCATATTGCAAGTATAGGCCGAACGCCCATTTCGAAATCTGGAACAAACCGGTCGCAGTGACAGAAGCCACAAACAGAGCAGAACGACTGAGTGTTTCCGACGGAGAAAAGCGGTACAAGAACCAGAAGAGCGCGAAAGTCGACAGGAAACCGACAACCCACCCGACAAACACGATTTCCGGGTGAAGGTATTTTTCAAACCAAAGGTTCGCGAGGATGCTATGCACCAGGTTGATCACGTACACCACACCGATGATGATGAAGAACAACAACGATGTGCCGAACATCATGACGACTTCCATTAGTTTGCCTTGAACAAGTCCCCGGGACTCTCGGCCACCCAAAATACGGTTGAGAACGAGCCGCACGGAACCGAATGTCGTGCTGCTGGCGAAAAGAAATGCGATGAAGCCGAAGAATCCCAGCACGCCCCTGCTGGCAACAATAGACGTAATGAAGTCATCGAACACTTCGTGTGAATGAGGAATCAGGTTCAGAGAAATTCGTCGTATCCAAGCGAGCGCAATATCGGACTGCACAACTGTATAACTCAGAGCGGAGACGGTCAGGAGCGCAAACGGAACGCAGTAGAAAAGGAGTCCAAACGCCAGACCGCTTGCGAGAAAAGCTCCATCGTCCTCGTAAAATTTTCGGAATGCAGCCGAGACGATTTTGAGCAAGGATTCTGGGGTAAAGAGCGCTACTGCAAGGGATCGGTATTCTCCTCGGGAGCATCCATCCCTTTCACATTGTCCAGCGTTGCGGGATCGGGCCCTCGTCCTGCGGCGAAAGCCTTATCCTTGGTGCGCCCTCCCGCGAGCAACCCCGGCAGGCCGAAGTTTCCATCATGGCACCGCGGTTCGTAGTAGATCCTGTTCGCCTGATCGCTCTGCCTGGAATATTCCTGCTTGACGGTCCATGGTTTCGTCCACGTGGCCGGGTCTTCTATTGTGACGATGTACTCGAGCGTGTTTGGACCGGTGCGCGTCCAGCGTTCGACCAAATGCCGGTTCTCGCGAGATCCCATGAAGTCGGACTTGGGACTGAAATTGGTGACATCGACCACCAGCGTTTCGCCCTCCCATCGGCCGCGCGAATCGCCAAAGCGCTGCGGGATAGGGCTCGGAAGATGCGGACTGCCGGCGACGGGGACAATGCGCTGCCACCCTTGGCCCTGTCCCACGTCATAGAAAATCGACACGGATCCTGGAGACTGTACGATCCGCCGGAAGCCGGTGAAATCGGGCAGGACCGCGGCCATGCAACGCTCCGACATGCTGCGGTCCTCTGGATTATCGACTCGATTGATGTTGCCGGTACTGTAACGCGGAGGAACTTCCTCTCGCCGCGGTGACGGCGGCCCATACTTTCCGCCTCGACAGCCTGGCTCCAGGTTCTTGCAAGTGGTCGTCGCCTGCAGGAGAGCAAGCCGGTACTCGCGTTCTGCGGCCATCTGCTTCTGGATGTCCGATGTCAACGGAGGAGTTCTCCCGTCCGGAGGGTCCACAATCAGAGACGTGCGGCGGCCGGTACGCTTGATCGACATGAACACCTGGTTGTATGCACCGGCGACATCACGTTCGCTACCCCTCTCCGCACGAGGCCGAAGTTCGACCGCTGCTCGTTTGGCATCGAGAGCAGCCCGTTCTTCATCCGTAAAAAATTCTTTCCCGGCATACTTTGCCGGTCGCTGCAACGGTGTCTGATATTCGTCCGTCCAGATTCCCTGCAGGTCGGGTTCGCCCCAGGGAGTCTTGAGGCCGGGAGATTTCGTGCCGCGCCCATCAGCCCTAGCCGTAGCCCTCGACATCTGGTCAGCGACGGCGAATTTCAGGAGCAAGATCACGGCTAACACGACGGCGCACACGCCAATGAGTTGGAGAACCGGTCTTCTCATCTCACTACCTCCTGTTGCTGGTCAATGGTTTTTCTTATACGCCTGCACGGCTGAAGTGTCAAAAACTAAACTGTGTCCAAAACTCCTATTGTAAGCGACCCCTCCACTTCGCGGGCGAAGCATCAAGGGAAGGCGGCACGGGGTCGTGCAACATCAACGTCTTATCTGGTCGCACGTGTCCGGCCAGCCTTGACTGCAAGCAAGCGCGTACAACGCGAACGGCGTTAGGTTGCTTATTGGGGTTTTGCTACCCCGTAAGATGATCGGATAGTCCTGGAGAGTTGGTGAGGCGGTCTCTGCGGTAGCACGACCAGTGATTATCCGGTTCATGTTGCGGCAAGCCGGCATAAACCCGAGATCACACCCGCGCTCGAACCACCCCTCGGCGGGTATTCGATCCAGCTGGCGTTCGGCTTGCAAGATCCCGAGCTCGTTGCACGCCCAACCTGACCCTTGCCGGCAAAAGTTCGCGTGCAGGACCGCCAGGTACGGGCACGCATGTGGCCGATCTTCCCGGCAGGCCCGCTGCCAGAAGGGCACAAACTGCCCAGGGTGCTTGTCACCAACACCCTGCGCGGCGCTCGTCATTGCAAACACGATCGTCCAGAGGGCGATGTACGCCAGGTTGCGCCGGCGTCCCACGAGCGAGCGGCCGAATCCAGATGGGTCGAACCGCCGAAGCAGCTGCGATCCTGCGGCCCGATCGATCAACTGGATCATGACGTTCAATATCGGAACAGGCAACAGCTTATCGTAGAACTCCGGCGCCCCGGCGCTGTGCAACACGTGGTAGACGGCGACGTTGCCGAGGCCGTAGAGTGCGCCGAAGATCATGCGTCCCAGCTCCGTTCGGGGCGCGGTAGACGGATCGGTGAACAAGAGGTGCATTCCAAAAAAGACCGATATTGGGATATACGAATCGAAGAAGAAATAGACGCCGGTTGCACCGTAGTACGCGAGGCCGAATAAATAAGTGGTCACCACTGCCGGCATCGTCATTGTCGTGACGCCGAAGAGATATTGCGCCGGCAGCCCAATCAGGAAAATAAACAGGTACATGTGCGGCGGGTAGAACTGGGTGATGGCGATTTCCTTGCCCCACGTGATATCCGTTGTTCCCGTCAGGACGAGCCCCAACGAGAACACCATCAGAGAAAACGACGAGGGATTGAAGATGTGCGTGTCCCGTCCCTGCTTGTTCCACCGGAATAGCTCTTTTGCCGCAAAGCCGAGGGCCAGCATCATGAACTGGAAATAAAACCAGTCCGGCTTGAACCAGAGGAAGAGGTTTGTGCTGAAGACGATCGGAAATGGAAGGAAGCTGAGTCTGTAAATATCCCGCCTCGACCAGGACAGCAGCAGGTCGAAGGCGTACGCGAATACCAATTGTGCGATTACCAGATAATACGAGTCGTATACCTGCCGCCAGTACCAGCCCCAGTATGCAAAGATCGCCGTCTGCAGGCATGCCTGCAGATAGTGCTGCAGCCGCGGAGCGAACTCTAACGCAAGCTTTCGACGCCGCCCCCATGCCGAGCCGAACAGCACCGCACTCCACGCGAGCAGCACGACCACAGCACCCATGAACGACCAGAACAGGCGTGAGTTTGCTCGAACCTGCCCGACAAGTCCAAAAAGGGCGAGACCGAAAATGAACGCGAACGCGACGCTGAAACCGCGCAAAGGCGCAATGTAAATGGACCGCGACGCAGGCTCGGTTTTTGGTTCAATCGCAATCATTGAGATACGTGAAGGATAGGGCAAATAAGCCAGTCGCGCAATTTACAGTACAGCGAAATTTGCGATTCGAGCTGATGAATCGTAGCAGGTCTGCGAAACGACCCTCTGAACGGATGGTGCGATAAAATGGATCGGCGTTAATGTCAAGCGCAAACCTGTTTTGTTCATTGCATGCTTTCCACAGCCATTCGAAAAGCATGATTTTGGAGTCGCAGGAATCGCAACTCCTTCAATGGTTCATTTGTGTTTCTGCTCTTTGATCAAAACGGGAATTTTTCCGGGACGCCGTTTCCTCGAACAGGTACCGGAAATCGAGGCGGTAAAGGAAACGCGCGTGCTTAGGTTTAACCACCGGAGGACGATATGCGTTGTATGGAAATTTGCGGCAAGAGTTTTCTGATTGGTTTGTTAATAGTTTCCGGAGCAAAAACAATTCATGCCTCTGAAGTCGATGCTCTGGATATATCGGGAAACATTCAACGGGTTCACATGCCCTACGCCAACGGTACGGTTTTGGATCCTATATTTGCTTCATCCGATCCCGCCTCGACAGCTTACTCGCAAATCATCGGGTACACGCGCGCCGGCGATTCCGCAATATGGACGGGATTCTATCTGGCCGCCGAGGCGTTTCGGTATCAGGTCACACGGTCACCGGATGCATTAGCAAACGCCTCTCGAGCTCTCGATGGAATTCACTCGCTTCTCGACATTACGGGAAGTGACGTTCTGGCACGGTGTCTGATACCAACGAATTCACCTTATGCTGCTGCAATTCAACGAGAGGAAGCCGGGAATGGAATCTACTACAACCAGCTTAGAGGCCAATCTTACTTCTGGATCGGCAATACATCACGGGACCAGTATTCCGGGGTGGTGTTCGGCTTGAGCGTCGCTTACGATGCGATTGACGATTCGAATTTGCGCGGCCTCATCCGACAAGATATGACGCGTATATTGAATTACCTGCTGACTCACAACTGGAATGTGGTTATGCCGGATGGTAGGATCAGCACCACTTTTGCATTCAGGCCCGATCAGCAGTTGAGTTTTCTCCAGACCGGCCGAAAAATAAACCCGCAGTTCGGATTGTTCTACGCAATCTATCGCGCCGTGTATGCCGGCTTCGTTGGCTTTCCGATTTTCTTTGACAGCCTGGACGATCACAATCACTACTTCAAATTCAATCTGGACTATATCAACCTTTTCGACCTGATCCGGTTAGAGGAGGACAGTTCGCCCTACAGAAAGATCTACATGAATGCATACGACACGCTGCGAGGTAGGACTCAGCAGCACGGCAATTCCCACTTCAACATGATCGATCGGGCGTTGAAAGGACCCGACATCGTGCGCGACAGTGAGACGATCACGCTGCTGAATTTGTGGCTTTCCAGACCGCGTCGCGATTATTGGGTGGATTTACGAAGTAAATATCCAGCGTGCGGCGCGGATCGGGCTTGTAGCCCGATTCCGGTTAACGAACGCGTCAACACGGACTTTCTTTGGCAACGAAGCCCATTCTTGCTATTCGGAGGAGGCGCTGGCTTAATCGAAACAGCGGCAATCGACTACATTCTGCCCTACTGGATGGCGCGATACTACGGTTTGCCCCAGTAATGCTAGTCGTCCGCGACATTACCCAGCTACTTCCAAGAAACCTCACGGATCGGTAGTGACTCAGTTTGAAAATTGCGGGTTTCCCAACTGTAGCGGCGGTCTATGAGCGCCGACAGTGCAGCAGTTTAGACATCGCCGGCGGTCATAGACCGCCGCTACAGATGAAACTGAGTCACCACCCACGGATCACCGTCGGCTTGACATTAATCCCACGTGGATTATCATGACGGCATCTCATTAACGGACAACTTGGTACCAGGAGGACGAGGAGACTGGCCATGGCCAACCGGATCAATGGTTCAATGATTGTGATCGTCATCGTCTCGGCTGCTTTGGGGGTAGGAATCGGAACAGCAATGACGCGCTCGGCGGCGCAACGTGCGGTGGGGCCCGCCCGCACGTCCGACGGCAAGCCGGACTTCAGCGGTATTTGGCAGGCCA
>QHXC01000722.1 GCA_003222815.1 Acidobacteriota bacterium
TTTTGGACGAACAAGGGCTGGATGTTCAGGTGCTGAGCCACCAGGGGGGTTGGTGGTACGGCGTAGACCGCGACCTGGCTCGTCAGATCATCAAGGTTCAAAATGAAAAGCTCGCCGCGTGGTGCACGGCGCATCCGGATCGCTTTGTCGGGTTGGCGTCGGTGGCGTTGCAGCATCCCGATCTGGCGGCCGAGCAGCTAGAGGAGGCCGTCAAGAAATTGGGTCTGCGTGGCGTCGGCATTGCCGGGCACGCAGGAGGTGAGGTGCCGTCGTCGCCCAAGTTCGACCCGTTCTGGGCCAAAGTGCAGGAGCTTGGAGTTTTGGTTTTCGTGCATCCGGGCGGCGCCGACAACGTCCTCCGCGACGGCGCGTTACGCGGAAGAGGCGATCTGGGCAATATCATCGGAAATCCTTTGGAAACGACCGTCTTCCTTACCCGTTTGATTTTCGACGGAACGCTGGACCGCTTTCCGGGACTGAAAATCTGCGGCGCTCACGCCGGCGGCTATCTGCCTTCCTACATCGGCCGCACGGATGTGGCATGCGACGTACGGGAAAACGCCAATTGCGCCAACAAGAAACACCCGCGCGAATATTTCAAGCAGCAGATCCTCATCGATTCGATGGTTTTTAGCGAAGAAGGTTTGCGGCATCTCGTCGCTGAATTCGGCGTAAGCCAGATTGTTTATGGCACCGACATACCGTTCAACTGGCCCGTCACGGTGGACCTCATTCTCCGGGCGCCATTCTTGAAAGATGCCGAAAAGGAAGCCATTCTGAGCGGGAACTTGATCAAGATGCTGCGAATTACGTCGTAACTTTTGTTGAAGTGGTACAAACGCGGGCTAAAGCCCGCGACTACATATTGCGACAACGTTTCGGCTAAGGGCTCGCGCAAAAACAACTTGGCAGAATCTGCTGCCTGAGTCCGGCCGGGGATCTGACCAATGCTCAATTCCCAATGCTCAATTCTCATCCGAAGTGGATGTCAGGCGGCCGCTTTTCCTTTCGGATGAGCATTGAGCATTGGGAATTGAACATTGGTCAGATCCTCCCGAGCCCGCGTTCGCATCGCAGAGACGAGCACATCGACGCGCCGACGGTGGTCGTCTTTTCCTTTTCTTTCCAGGCAGAGGAGAACAGATGAACCGCATTGTGAAATGGTTATCGATTGGATTCCTGGTAACCACCTTCAGTTTCCCAGCCCTCTGGGCACAGGCGACCGCTCAGATCAGCGGCACGGTGAAGGGTCAAACGGGCGCCGTCATACCGGGCGCAAAAGTCAGTGCGACGCAAACCGACACCGGTGTCACGCGGGACACCCTTACGAATCAGACCGGATCCTACGTACTGCCGATGCTGTCCATCGGGCCCTATCGGTTGGAGGTGGCCTTGCAGGGCTTCCAGACCTATGTGCAAACCGGGATCGTGCTGCAAGTCGATAGCAATCCGGTGATCAATGCAGTGTTAGATGTAGGTCAGGTATCTGCGCAGGTCCAGGTTCAAGCGAACGCGGCCATGGCTGAGACGCGGGACGCCAGTGTCGGTCAAGTGATCGAGAACACGCGGATCCTGGAGCGTATAGCCTCGATGGAGCCATGCACGTTGATGCGTACACCGGCCAGAGTCTGCCACTCCCGTTTCCGGAAGCGGTTCAGGAGTTGAAGGTGGAGACCAGCGGCATGTCCGCCCAGCATGGGCAAGGGACCACGATCCACTCTGTAACAAAGGCGGGCACCAACGCATTGCATGGTGATGCGTTTGAGTTTGTGCGCAATGATCGATTCGACGCCCGGCCCTATTTTTCTTTCAGACGCCCCTCTTTGAAGCGGAAGCAATTTGGCGGAACGCTGGGCGGTCCCATAGTGAAGAACAAACTCTTTTTCTTTGGCGGCTATCAGCGCACAACCCTGCGCCAGGAACCGGTCAACCGCGTGGCGTTTGTCCCCACCCCAGCGATGCTGGCCGGCAACTTCACCGCCGTCGCCTCAGCCGCCTGCAACGCGGGCCGGCCGATCAATTTGGCGGCGCCGTTTGCTAACAATCGGATCGATCCCACGCTCTACAGCAAAGCGGCGCTGAACATCGCGAGCAAACTTCCGCTGCCCGGCGATCCCTGCGGGGCAATCGTGTACGGCTCCAGGAATATAGCAAACGACGGGCAGGGCGTGGGCGCGATCGACTATCAATGGAGCGACAAACACTCCCTGTTTGGACGTTATGTCGCCACCACCAGTGAGTCTCCAGACCCCTTTACCTTAACACCGGGCAACATATTAACCGCCGGTCTCGGTTCCGACAGCCTGACCCAGGCGTTTACTGTTGGCGATACCTATCGGATCGGCCCCGACATGGTCAACGCGTTTCATTTGGCGGTAAATCGAGTGGCCGTCTCCCGCACCGGAGCCAGGCTTTTCGGTCCCGCCGACGTCGGAATCAATGCCTACAGTTACGTCCCGAAAGCCCTGGCGTTGAGTGTGACTGGCGGATTCGGACTCGCGAGCGGCACTGACTCTACCTTCAGAACGACCACTTACCAGACCAGTGATGATGTGAGTCTATTCCGGGGAACGCACGAAATGTCCTTCGGGACGAACATCGCGCAATCGAGGTCGAACACGAATTTAATTTCGGCGCCTGGCTTCGTCTTCAACGGCTCCAACACCGGCCTCGGGATGGCTGACTTCTTCCTGGGGAGGCCGGCGATCTTCACAGCGGCTTCTCCGAACGCTCTTTACATGCGGCAGTGGAACGTTGGCCTTTACGGGCAGGATACCTGGAAACTGACACCGCGACTGACTATGAACTATGGCGTGCGGTGGGAGCCGTTCCTTCCGCAGGTCAGTGCGAATGGCAGAGTCTACAATTTCGACATCGACCGGTTTCGACAAGGCATCAAGAGTACCGTGTTTAAGAATGCGCCAGCCGGTTTTTACTATCCTGGCGACCCGGGCTTTCCGGGCAAGTCGGGCATTAACAAACAGTGGCTGAATTTTGGACCGCGCTTGGGACTCGCCTGGGATGTGCAAGGGGATGGGCGCACGTCGGTTCGAGCCTTCTACGGGCTGAGCTATGATTACCTCCCTCTGCAATGGCGCATCGGCGCCGGCCGGGCAGCACCCTGGGTGATCCCCTTCGCTGTGTCAAATCCGCCA
>QHXC01000251.1 GCA_003222815.1 Acidobacteriota bacterium
AGTTCTTTGGAGCTGTCACGACTGATGGGCTTCGTTCAGGGTCATCCGGCGGCGATTTTGGTTGTGGAGTTCTACGGCGAAAACGAAGTGCACCTACGATCGAAACTGGACGAAATGGAAGCCGCGCTCAAACGGAACAAAGCCGGCTATGCCTACGTTCGCGCTTTCGATTCGACAGATCAGTCCAATATCTGGAAAGTTAGAAAGGCCGGCCTGGGGCTGTTGCTGGGCATGAAAGGCGAACGCAAGCCGATCGCGTTTGTTGAAGACTGCGCGGTCGAGCCCTCAAAGCTTCCGGAGTTTTTCGTTCGGTTTCGAGACGTGATTCACAAATACGGGACTAGCGCAGGCTATTACGGTCACGCCAGCGTTGGCTGCCTGCACATCCGGCCGCTCATCAATACAAAGGATGCACGGGATATCCGCGTCATGAAGGAAATGACAGATGAAATCGCGGATCTCGTCGTGGAGTTCGGCGGTGGCATGAGCGGAGAACATGGCGACGGCCTTGCGCGCAGCCACCTGAACGAAAAACTTTTTGGGAAACAGCTCTACAAAGCGTTTCGCGATGTGAAGTCCGCCTTCGATCCTGAACATCGGATGAATCCCGGCAAGATTGTCGATGCTCCGCCAATGACAGAAAGCCTGCGATACGGCACCGAATATCGAACGCTCGCTCTCAATACGCATTACAACTTTTCCCGCGAAGGGGGATTTGCTACAGCCGTTGAGCTGTGCAACGGCGCCGGCGTCTGCCGTAAGAAAAACGAAGGAACCATGTGCCCATCGTACATGGTGACCATGGAAGACAAGCACTCCACGCGCGGCCGCGCCAATTTGATGCGCGAAATTTTGTCCGGCAAGTTACCCGCGTACGAGTTCACCGGAAAGGAACTGTACGAAACACTCGACCTGTGTCTTGAATGCAAGGGATGCAAGGCGGAATGTCCTTCAAATGTGGATATGGCAAAACTGAAGTATGAGTTCCTGGCACAGTACAACGAAGCGAACGGCGCCTCCCTTCGCTCGAGGATGTTCGCGAGCATCCACTCGCTGAGCCAACTCGCTTCGCTTTGGCCTTCGATGGCCAATTGGACGCTCACAAATCCTGGCATGAGGCGGATGCTTGATCGCTTTGCCGGCATTGACGCCCGCCGCAAACTGCCACTGTTTGCTCCGCAAACTTTCGAAACGTGGTTCGCCCGGCGTCCCAAATCCCAAATCCGAAATCCGAAATCCGAAATCTCCGGCAAAGTCGTCCTCTTCCACGACACCTTTATCAACTACAACTATCCCGATATCGGTAGGGCGGCCACGCAACTGCTCGAGGCGGCCGGCTATGAAGTGGGTCTTGCGGAGCGGAGGTGCTGCGGCCGGCCTATGATTTCAAAGGGATTCGCGGAAGCCGCGCGAGAGAATGCGGATTTCAATGTCCGGCAGCTCCATACTTTCGTGGAGAACGGCTACTCGATCGTGGGCTGCGAGCCGAGCTGCGTTCTAACTTTCAGAGATGAATACCCGGACCTCGTGAAGGGTCACCATGTGACAGATGTAGCCAGATCGTCGTTCCTGCTTGAAGAATTCATCGTTAAGGAAAAACAGGCCGGCCGGTGGAAACTGGAGTTCAAGCGCCAACGGACGAAAGCGCTGATTCATGGGCATTGTCATGAGAAGGCGCTCATCGGTTCGCGATATTTAAAGGAGGCGATGGCTATGGCGTATCCGGTTGAAGAGATCGACTCGGGTTGCTGCGGTATGGCCGGTTCGTTTGGATACGAGAAAGAACATTACGATGTTTCGATGGCTATCGGCCGGCGGCGTCTGTTTCCTGCAGTAGAAAATAATCCTGAAGCGATTGTCGTCGCTCCCGGCATTTCGTGCCGCCAGCAAGTGGAACATGCCACCGGAAGACGGCCGCTCCATCCGGCCGAGGCTCTGGTGAGGGCGCTCTAATGGTGCGGGAATTCATTCTGTCGTGAACAGAACGTGGGCTAAAGCCGCGACTACGTGCTGACTCGACGCCTAATCTGACCTCGATCGGAAATTGGGTAAATACTAAGAACAATGTCAGCAACACCTGAAGCAACCAAACGATTTTCAGAACGAATGAAACCAGTCACGGCCACTGGCCATTTTCGAGAACAACAGGGCCTGACAATGTCATCGATCGGCCTCGGCACATACCTTGGCAATGCTGATGCCGCAACGGACGAAAACTATCGCAAAGCGATCGTACGCTCTGTTGAAAAAGGCGTGAATGTTTTCGACACGGCGATCAACTATCGCTTTCAGCGTAGCGAACGCTCCATCGGCCAGGCGCTTCGAGATCTTACCGAATCAGGAAGAGCCACCCGGGACGAGATTGTCATCGCCACCAAGGCAGGCTTCATCAGTTTTGATGGAGAGATGCCACGGAATCCGCGCGAATACTTCATGCAGAACTTCGTCCACCCCGGAATCATAGGCTCCGCCGATGTCGTCGCTGGCAGTCATTGCATGACGCCTCGATACCTGGAACACCAGATCGATCAGAGTCTGCGTAACCTGGGAGTAAATACGATCGAGATCTTTTACATCCACAATCCGGAAACCCAGCTTTCCGAAATCGAGCGCGACGAGTTTTACAAGCGTCTTCGAGTAGCTTTTGGTTTCCTCGAGGGCGCCGTGAGTTCCGGCAAAATTCGCATGTACGGCACTGCGACGTGGAATGCATATCGTGTTCCTCCTGGATCGCCGGACTTCATTTCGATTGAAAATGTCGTTCAGTGTGCGCGCGATGTCGCTGGGGACAACCATCATTTTCGTGTGGTGCAGCTTCCCTACAATCTCGCGATGACGGAGGCCTTTAGCCTGGCGAATCAGACACTGAATGGCAAACTTCTGACAATGTTGGATGCGTCGGGGGAGCTCGGATTGACCGTGATGGCCAGTGCCTCACTCTGCCAAAATCGGTTAAGCCGGAATCAGCGCATGTTTCTGTCCGAGCACATGCCAGGGTTGAGTACCGATAGCCAACGGGCGATCCAATTTGTCCGATCGACGCCTGGAATCGCCGTGTCATTGGTCGGCATGAGTCAGGTGCCACACGTCGACGAAAATCTGGCCGTTGCTGCCGTGCCACCGGCTTTGGAAAAGATCGCTGAATTGTTCAATGCTTCGTAGCTATATCGAGCGCCGCGAAAAATTCCTCCATGGACGAGACAACAACCGCAAGTCTCTGCCTTTCGAGTGGGGGCTGGAATATCTGGGACTTCATCAAAACAGGAATCCAAACGCCGCGATGCGAGACTACGTTTCACGCACGCTGATCGACAGTCCCACGTTCTATTCTTGCGAGTCTGCGCCGGCCTTCGAATTTGACGGAAAGATTGTAAAGTTTCCCAGCGCTGTGGAGACACCGTATCGGGAAAACAATATCGTGTGGGGCCGCTATTTCGATGGTGGGAAAGATCTGGCGATGGTCGTTCTTCCGCAGTGGAACTCTAAATGGGACGAGCTCGCACTCTGCCGGCTGCTTCAGCGAGCTGGAATCAGTTCGGTGCGACTTAGCTTGCCGTATCATCACCACCGCAGGCCCGCTCACCTGGAGAGATCCGAATATCTCGTGTCGCCGAATGTCGGGCGAACGCTGGCTGCCGTGCAGCAGGCCGTTTTGGACGCGAGGCGCGCCGCGGATTGGCTCTTCGAGTGCGGCTATCGTCGTGTGGGGATTCTTGGGACAAGCATCGGATCGTGCATCGGATTTCTGACGTTTGCTCACGACAAGCGGTTTTCTACCGGCGTCTTCGTCCACATTTCGAATTTCTTTGCGGATGTTGTATGGACGGGGCTTTCCACGAAACACGTGCGTCAATCGCTCGAGACCGCTATCGATCTGCAGCAGCTTCGGTTTCTCTGGTCGCCCATCAGTCCTTATCCTTTTATCGAGCGCTTACGTGATTTGAACCGGCCAATCCTCATGCTCTCCGGCCGCTTCGACCTTACATTTCTTCCCAATCTTTCCCAACAAACCTACCAGGAGTTCGATCGCCGCGGCATACCGTACGAGTCCGTCTGGCTTCCATGTGGCCATTACACCATGGGCAAATTTCCTTTCAGTGCCATCGCCGGCTATCACATCGTACGTTTTCTTCGGTCCTAGGACATCCTGGCGTTGGGCTCCCGCCGGCCACCTGCCGGTGCTCGCGCTATGATTTCATGCTGTTCTTCTTCTATTATGCGTTTTGCATCCGAAGCGCCCTTTTTCAGGCGCCCCGGCGTCGGAAGTTTTGATGAACAAATTTGTTCTATGCGATCTATGCGGGGACGAGAATCCACGGTTCGTTCTGGACTCGCCTGGACTGGATGGACCGCTGGTGGAATGTTTGAAGTGTGGATTTCGTTACGTCGGTAAACGTCGCGCCGCGCTGACGTTTGGGTCGCAGAAGCCTGAAGAGGCAGTCCATAAATTGCGCGCGGCGAACGTGCATTTTCGGCATCTCAGGTTAGAGGAAGAGCATCGGCTTGCGCTGTTGAATGCGGAGTGGAGGCTGGACTTGATACGAAAGATCCGTCCGGCCGGAAAACTGCTTGAGATCGGTTGTTCGAGAGGCGATTTTCTACGCGTGGCGCGGGAGTCGTTCGACGCTTGCGGACGCCGTGGTCCGGTTTCGACGTGATCGCGACTTTTCATGTGATCGAGCATGTGGATTCACCGCGAAGTTTCGTTCGCGCTGCGGCGGAGAGGCTCAAGCCGGGTGGACTTCTAGTGATCGAAACTCCGAACATCGATTCGCTTCCATATAAGATCCTCAAGGCGCGATGGCGGCAGTTCATTCCAGAACACTACTTTTTCTTTGATCCGAAGACGATGTCGAGATTGCTTTTGGACAACGGGCTGAAGATGGAAAAAACCATTCGGATTGGAAAACATGCAAGCGTGGATCTGATACTGAATCGGCTTTCGCGTTTTTTCACATGGATTCCTCAAGGGAACAGGCTATCCGGCTTAACGTTTCGGTTGAATCCAATGGACATCATGCTTGTGTTTGCAACAGGCCCTGCTGATGGCTAGCGTAGTCGCGATCATCAACTGGAACTCGGGAAATTGGCTGCGCACGTGTATCGAATCGCTGCTGGCCACGGCGCCGAGCGCGGAAATCCTCGTAGTCGACAATGCTTCGGAGGACGCGTCGCTGGAGTTAATCGGCGCTTTTCGAAAGCGGGTGAATTTCATTCGCAACAAAGTGAATCGCGGATTCGCTGCGGCTGTAAATCAGGCTTTTCAAGCGACTTCAACACCTTACGTTCTTGTGCTCAATCCGGATATTCGCGTCACGCCAGGGGCCGTCGTGATCCTCGAAGATTTCATGAATGCTCATCCACACACGGGAGCTGTGGGCGGTTACGTGAACAAGAATTATCTGCCGCGGGATTTTCCTACCGCTTGGGTTCTTGTGCGAGAGAACCTCGGGTTTCCGCGGCCCTGCTCTGTAGCGGCGGTCTATGAGCGCCGAAATCCCGGCGCTCCCAGAGCGGCGCTACAGTTTTGTGAAGCGATTTCCGTCGAGCAGCCTGCAGCGGCAGCGTTGATGATCCGGCGCGAGGCGTACGAATCCGTGGGCGGATTCGATGAGCAGTTCTATCCGGCTTGGTACGAGGACGTAGACTTCTGCTGCCGGCTCAAGGCCGAAGGTTGGGAAATCTACTACGCGCCGAAAGCCGAATTCCTCCACGAAGGTGGCTATAGCGTAAGCGCCCTGGGTTCGGAGAGCTTTGTCCGCGCATATTATGGCAATCAGATGCGCTATGCGCGGAAGCACTTCAGCTTGCTGGGGAGCGCTGCAGTGCGTGCTTCCGTTGCGGTTGGGATGCTTGGAAGGATGATCGGGCGGCCTCAACAAGCCGCAGCGTACGGCAAAGCCTTTCTCGGAGCGCTGAAAGGATGGTGAGGCTGGCCGTAAATATCGTGACCTTCAACAGCGCATGGGACATTGCGGCCTGTCTTCAAAGCCTTCACCAACAGACCTTAAAAGACCTTCACATTCACATCTTGGACAACGCTTCGACGGACGAGACATTGCAACGGATCGAGCCGTTCGATGTTGAATACCTGCTGCGATCACCCATCAACACCGGCTTTTGTAAGGCACACAACGAGTTGGTCCGGCGCTTTCCATCCGAATACGTTTTGTTTCTGAATCCGGACACGATCCTTCGGCCAATGTTTACTGAGGAGCTTGTACGGGCTCTGGACGCGCGGCCCGATGCTGCTTCGGCGAGCGGAAAGCTAATTCGCTTGGATGAAAAGACGCTTGATTCTACCGGAATTATCATGCTGCGCGAACAGCGGCATTTGGACCGGGGGGCAGACGAACCGGATATAGGACAGTTCGAGAGACCCGAAGATATCTTTGGACCGAGCGGAGCTGCAGCGCTTTACCGGCGCAAGGCTCTTGATGATGTCGCGATTAACGGCCAGTATTTCGATGAGGATTTCTTCGCTTACCGTGAAGATGCAGACCTGGCATGGCGCTGCCGCCTGCTTGGCTGGAATTCGATTTACGTTCCCACGGCGGTAGCTCAACATCGCCGACGCGTCACTCCCGAGCGCCGGGGGAGCGTTTCTAGGGAGATTAACTACCACTCAGTCAAGAACCGATTCCTTCTCCGAATCAACAACATGACGGCCAGCCTGTACCGCCGGGACGTCTGGCGAATCACCGCGCGCGATGCTGCTGTTGTGGGATACGTTCTCTTGCGGGAGTGGTCATCCATTCCGGCGTTGTTCTATCTTCTGCGTCACTTCCGCAGGTTGAATCGCAAGCGCCGGGCAATTCAAAGCAGGTGCCGGGCGGATTCAGCCGAAATAGCAAAGTGGTTCGGCTAAGCCTTCTATAATCTTGCGTTCGAGCTGAACTCTGCTATATCATTTTGTCTGTATTTTCATCTCATCTCGTCCCGTCGCAGGTCCATGCAGTTCACGAGATATGACTTGCAAGACAGATGCGAAGTGTCTCATGCGGAGTAATCCATGAAGAGAAGATTCGTAGTGGTTGGCTGCTTGGCAATGATGTCCGTCGTCTTGGCCGTTTCCGGAAAAACAGTTCATCCGCAACAGCAGTCCCCGGCGCCGACAGCATCATCAGTCTCCGCGCAGCAAGCTATCATCAACCAATATTGTGCGACCTGCCACAGTGAGAGAGCGAAAGCTGCAGGTATGGATTCAGCGCGCAAACTCACGCTGGACAGGCTCGACCTTGCGCATGTGGGTCAAAACGCGGAAGTGTGGGAAAAAGTCGTCCGCAAGCTTCGCGCCGGTATGATGCCCCCGGCGGGGATGAGGCGGCCGGACGCTCCGACTCAGAAGGCGCTGATTGCATGGCTGGAGAATGAAATCGACCGCAGTGCCGTAACGTATATGCCTCCCCCCGGTCTTCACCGGCTTAATCGCACGGAATATGCCAATGTGATTAAAGACCTATTCGACCTGGAGATCGATGCCGCGAAGTATCTTCCTTCGGACGATTCGACTCATGGTTTCGACAATATGGCTGGCACGTTGGGAATTTCGTCCACTCTGGTCGAGGCATACGTCTCGGCGGCCCAAAAGATTAGCCGGCTGGCGATCGGTGAGGCCGCGTCACCGAGCCTGACCGTGTACAGGACGCCGGAGGATACGTCGCAGGACTATCACATCGAAGGTCTACCATTCGGAACGCGAGGGGGGATGCTGGTTAAGCACGTGTTCCCTTCTGACGGCGAGTACACGATCGCTATCACTCCGATTTTTGGGGATAACATGTCGCCGGCCGGCTTCGGTTCGGTTCCCTGCGAAAAACTCGAGGTGATTCTGGACGGTGAACTGTTGCAGTTGGTCGATTGGCAGGGAGGTGGGCGAACCCCCGTAACTAATTGCGGAGGCCGCCAGCAGGCCGCTGTGCAAAGCGGGCAAGCCGGTCCTGAAGCGTTTTTTGGTGGTCGCGGTGGTGGCGGGATGAAGGTCCGCTTCGCGACGAAGGCGGGATTGCACACGCTCGGAGTCACGTTCCTGCAAACCAACTTTGCTCCGGTTCTCGACCTCGATCAGCATTTCACGCGAGATACTGTCCAGACCGGCCCCACTCCAGGGTTTACGTTCTTTCCACACGTCGGTACTGTCCGAATTGAAGGTCCGTACTACGCCACGGCCCCCATGGACTCACCCAGCCGCCGCAAAATATTTGTATGCCGGCCGGCGGGCACAGCGGAAGAGGAGACCTGTGCGCGAAGAGTTATTACGAACCTGGCAACCCACGCATTTAGACACCCTGCTGCTTTGGACGTGAATCCGCTGATGGAATTTTACCGGTCTGGCCGGAAGGAGGGGGACTTCGATCACGGGATTGAAATGGCCGTTGCGCGCATCCTGGCTTCTCCGAAATTCATCTACCGAATCGAAGTTGAGCCGACGAACCTGACTGTAGGTCAAAGCTATCGCGTTAGCGACCTCGATTTGGCTTCGCGATTGTCGTTTTTCCTCTGGAGCCGCAGTCCTGACGACGAGTTGGTCAACGTAGCGAGCCAGGGCAAGCTCAGGGATCCCGCGGTGCTTGAGCAGCAGGTGCGGCGTATGCTGAAGGACCCGCGTGCAGAGGCGCTCGCGATCAACTTCGCCGGCCAGTGGCTGAACTTGCGCGGGCTGCAGGCGGTGGGGCCGCTGCCGATGTTGTATCCGGATTTCGATGACCCATTACGCCAGTCCATGCGGCGCGAAGTGGAGCTGTTGTTCGACAGCGTTGTTCGTGAAAACCGCAGCGTTGTGGATCTGCTGACCGCCGACTACACGTTCGTTAACGAGCGTTTGGCCAAACATTACGGCATACCCAATATCTACGGAAGCCAGTTCCGGCGCGTGACGCTCGGTCCGAATATGGACGTGCGGCGAGGGCTACTGGGTAAGGGAGCCTTTCTCACGACGACATCGAAACCCGAGAGAACCTCTCCGGTTACTCGAGGTAAGTGGATTATGACCAACATCCTCGGCATGAGTCCGCCGGACCCGCCAGCGGATGTTCCACCGTTGAAGCCGAGAACCACGGATGCAACCGGAAACGCGAAAGAACCGTCGATGCGGCAAAAGATGCTCGAACATCGAGTGCGCTCGGACTGTATCCAATGTCACAGTTTGATGGACCCGATTGGCTTCTCACTCGAGAACTTTGATGCGATTGCGATGTGGCGAACGCAAGACGAAGGAAACTCGATCGATGCGTCAGCCCAGGTATTTGATGGCGCCAAGATCGACGGGCCGGCGGGTTTGCGCCAGTGGCTTGTCGGTTATTCCGATCAATTTGTCCAGGTCGTGGCCGAGAAACTTCTGACTTACGCTCTGGGCCGCGGCGTCGACTATCAGGATATGCCGTTGGTCCGATCGATCGCGCGAGACGCCGCCGGCGACGGCAACCGTTTTTCGGCACTGGTCCTTGCTGTCGTCAAAAGCAGGCCATTCCAGATGAATATGAAGGTTGAAGCCACCTCAAACGAGTAATAGGTTCACCCCAATTAATTCGGAGGCGATAACAATGTTTATTACTAAAAGACATCTTTCCCGCCGGACGTTTTTGCAGGGCACCGGTGTCACATTAGCACTGCCGATGCTGGAAGCGATGGTGCCCGCTCAAACAGCTTTGGCGCAGACGGCCGCAAGTCCGAAGCCGCGCTTCGTCGGGATTTTTTATCCGCATGGCAACGCGCCGGGATACTGGGAACCCGAGAAGGAAGGGCCTCTTCCGGAGAAGTTGCCATACATCATGGAATCGCTTGAGAAAGTGAAGGATCAGACGGTCCTTCTGAGTGGCCTCTGGTCGAAATCTGCAGAGCCACCCGAGGGTACGACAGGCTCCGACCACTGGGTCGCGGCCGCGTTCCTCACCGCCATCAAACCGAAAAAGACCGCTGGCTCCGACGCCAGCGTTGGCAGTCCCACGATTGATCAAGTTATCGCTCGGAAGATCGGACAGGACACGCTGCTGCCGTCGCTCCAGCTTGCCGTGGAAGATCCAAATTCGAGTTCCAGTAACTGCGGCGAGGGCTATAGTTGCTCGTATACAAACTCGCTGTCGTGGCCAACGGCCACCAGTCCGCTTCCGATGGAGCTCAACCCGCAGGTGGTCTTCGAACGCCTGTTCGGCAGTGGCGCCACGCCCGAAGTGCGGTCTGCTCGAATGCGGCAGAGCAAGAGCATTCTCGATTCGCTCCTTGATGAATTGTCCGGCTTCAAGAAAGACCTCGGCGCCGGAGACCGCAGGACCGTCAACCAGTACACGGATGAAGTTCGTGAAATCGAGCGGCGAATTCAGCTCGCTGCGAAAGCCTCAACTGCGGTGCCGGCCTTGGGAGAACCATCAGGTATACCCGAACAGTTCGACGACCATATCAAGTTGCATTTGGATCTGCTGGCGCTGGCCTTCCGAGCCGATATTACACGCGTTGGGACGCTGTTGGGCGCACGTGACCTTACCGGCAGAACCTATCCGTTTCCGAAGAGCGACCTCTTTCCTGAAGGCGGCGTTAGTGTCAGCTTCCATGGAGGATCGCACCATCAGGATGATCCTGCACAGATCAAGAGATATTCCCAACTGAACCGGTATCACGTCTCGACAATGGCGTACCTGGCAAAGAAGTTGAAAGACACGCCGGACGGCGACGGCACGTTGCTGGACCATTCGCTGATCCTCTACGGCACCAATATGGGCAACTCGAATCAGCACCAGCATTACGACGTATGTCACATTCTGGTCGGTGGAGCCAATGGACAGATCAAGGGCGGACGTCACCTCGCGTATCAAAGAAAAACGGTGACAACGGGAAATCTTCTGTTGAGCATCCTCGACCTCTATGGGATTCATCAGGACAGCCAGGGCGACAGCACGGACAGACTCGCCAAATTGTGACTAAGACCGCCTGGAGTTTGAACATTTTCTAAAAGCGAACGCGGCTAAAGCTCGACTACATGAAGGTGCGATAACGTTCGGCAAGCATGCAGGCGCGGGCTTTACCCCGCGTTTCGGCGGTCCCGGAGAGATTCTGAAAGATGAGTAGACGCACAATCATAA